>JAAURU010000224.1 GCA_012032075.1 Flavobacterium sp. | reverse complement strand
AGTATTCTGTAATTTTAACATAAAATTAAAAATAATTTTAAGATTTTTTTTAAAAACATGTTGCAAATTAATACATTATTAGTATCTTGCGACACTAAATTTATTACCTACTAGAGTATGAAAATTAAGAAATTTATGACTTTGAAAGCGTTATTGTTGTTATCAATAACCATTAGTTTTACCAGTTGTAGTAAGAGCTCTGGTACAAAAGGTGGCTCAAGAGCTACAGGTTGGAAAATCAATGACAAAAATGGTGGTTTCCAACATAATTCTAAATTCACCAAGCAAGAAACTCCTCCTGGAATGGTTCCTGTTGAAGGTGGAACTTTTACAATGGGTAAAGTAGAGGATGATGTAATGCATGATTGGAACAACACTCCTAGTCAACAGCACATTCAATCATTTTTTATGGATGAAACAGAAGTAACAAATTTAATGTACACTGAGTATTTATTTTGGTTAAAAACAGTTTTCCCTCCAACAGAAGAAAATTATAAAAACATTTATACTGGTGCAATTCCTGATACATTAGTTTGGAGAAATCGTTTAGGTTATAATGAAACGATGACTAATAACTATTTAAGACATCCAGCATATTCAGAATATCCTGTTGTAGGAGTAAACTGGATTCAAGCTGTTGAATTTAGTAAATGGAGAACTGATCGTGTAAATGAAAATATCCTAGAAAAAAATGGCTATCTAAAAAGAGATGCTAAAATCAATGATGTTTCTTCTGAATCATCATTTAGTACTGATACTTATTTAGCTGCGCCTACACAAACTTTTGGTGGAAACGAAGATGTTCTTTTAAAAAGAGAAATGAATGGTGGCAAAAGAAAAGTAGCTGATTCTGCACAAAATGTTTATGCTCAAAGAAATTCTGGTATAATTCTTCCTGAGTTTAGATTACCTACAGAAGCTGAATGGGAATATGCCGCAGTAGCTCTTGTTGGAAACAGAGAATACAATATTTATAAAGGGCAAAAGAAATATCCTTGGAATGGTCAATATACTCGTAATGGAAAAAGACAAGTAAGAGGAGACCAATTAGCAAACTTTAAACAAGGAAAAGGAGATTATGGTGGAATTGCAGGTTGGAGTGATGATGGAGCTGATATTACTAATAAAGTAAAAAGTTATCCACCAAATGATTTTGGTTTATATGATATGGCAGGAAACGTTGCTGAATGGGTTGCTGATGTTTATAGACCTTTAGTTGATGATGAAGCTAATGACTTCAATTACTATAGAGGCAATGTTTACATGAAAAATCAAATAGGTGAAGACGGAGCTGTTGTTGTTGTTACAGCTAACAATATTACATATGACACTTTAAGTAATGGTAAAATATTAGCTAGAAATTTCCCTGGTCAACTTGCTCAAGTTCCAGTAGATGAAAATGAAACTTATTTAAGACAAAATTTTTCAACTTCAGACAACAGAAACTACAGAGATGGTGATAAACCTTCAAGACGTTTTGATTTTGGATCAGGAGATGATGAAGAAGGAGAGGCAAAAGAAGACAAAAACAGAATGTACGAATCTCCTAAGCATTCAATTTCAGTTGACAGTGCTGGCACATTAATCAAAAAGATTGACAAATCAGACAAAAGAACAACTTTAGTAAACGATGATGTAAGAGTTTACAAAGGTGGTTCATGGAGAGATAGAGCTTACTGGTTAGATCCAGCTTCTAGAAGATATTTCCCTCAAGATATGGCTACTGACTATATTGGATTTAGAAATGCAATGTCTAAAGTGGGACCAAAATCTAGTAAGAAAACACCTAGAGGTAATCCTAAATTCTAAGAAATAAATTTCATATATTATTAGAAGCCCTTTTTTGAAAAGGGCTTTTTTTATTATCTTCGTTTTATGAATATCAAAACCATTTACTCAAAATTTTTGGAATGTAATTCCATAACTACTGATACTAGAAAAATAGAAGTTGGCAATATGTTTTTTGCTTTAAAAGGTGAAAAATTTGATGCCAATACATTTGCAAAACAAGCTATTGAAAAAGGAGCAAAATATGTTATAATAGATAATTCTGATTATTTCATTGACTCCAAAACAATTCTAGTTGATGATGCCTTAGCTACATTACAAAAATTAGCTAATTATCATAGAAACCAATTAAAGACAACAATTATTGCATTAACTGGAAGCAACGGAAAAACGACCACTAAAGAACTTATTAATTGTGTCTTATCTCAAAAATTTAAAACAACAGCGACTATAGGTAATTTGAATAATCATATAGGAGTTCCATTAACGCTATTATCTTTCACAAAAGCAACCGAAATAGGTATTGTTGAAATGGGTGCCAATCATCAAAAAGAAATAGAATTCTTGTGCAATATAGCACAACCTGATTATGGTTACATTACAAATTTTGGAAAAGCACATTTAGAAGGTTTTGGAGGAATTGAAGGAATAATAAAAGGAAAAAGTGAAATGTATGACTTTATTTCACAAAACAACAAACTAGTTTTTGTAAATCTTGATGACGAATTACAAAATGAAAAAACTACTAAACTGAAACGTTATACTTTTCAACTACTTTAAATGCCGATGTAAAATTAAATAGCATAAAGGCAGATCCAATGGTTACTATTTCTTATAATAGCATTACTATAAATTCAAATTTAATTGGACTTTATAATGCAAATAATATAAATGTTGCAATTGCTATAGGGAAATACTTTAAAATTGAAGATAAAAAAATAAAAGAGGCAATAGAAAGTTATATCCCAACTAACAATCGTTCTCAGTTATTAAAAAAAGGGACAAATAACATTATACTTGATGCATACAATGCAAATCCTAGCAGTATGCAAGCTGCTATAGAAAACTTTTTTCAATTACAACAAACTCCAAAAACATTTATACTAGGAGATATGTTTGAATTAGGCAATGATAGCAAAATAGAACATGAAAAAATTGTTACTCTATTAAAAAATAAAGAAAATATCAAATGCTTTTTTGTAGGAAAACATTTTTACACTAATAAGATAGAAAATAGCTATTTAAAGTTTTATGAAACTTTTGAAGATTTTCAGAGTATTATAGAAAACAAAATCCAAATAATGAACTTATACTTATAAAAGGATCAAGAGGTATGGCTTTAGAACGAACTTTAGAACTACTATAAATCAACTTCATTCAAATTATTCAATACAGCAATATTTACTTCTATTTCAGTTAAAGATTTTAAACCACTTTCTTTTAAAAAACACATTACCATTTTTATAATAATGTAGTTTTGGAATAACGTATATTGAATTAGCTAAAGAGAATCTATTTTGTAATTCTATATCAATTTTACTATTTTCAATTTTTTAAAATTAGACATCAATTCAATTAAAATTGTCATCATCTTTTTACATGGAGTACACCATTTAGCATAAAAAAGAACAACAACAAGTTCGTTTTCTTTCAAAACAACTTGTAATTCTTCTTCATTTTGAATGTCAATCATAAGGTTAGATTAGTGAATACAAAGATTGAAATTTGGAATTAATAACTGCTTTCCATTTTTACACTATTTGTTGACAATTTTACAAAATACAAATCAATAAATAAGAGTTATTTAATAATAGGTTTATTATTTATTTTGGCAAACTCAACGATTATATACCCAAATAAAAATAAATATTCGACAAAAAGCAAAAGAGGACTCTCTTTAAAATCGGTTTGACTGTAAGTAAAATAACTTAATACAACTAAAAATGACCAAACTACAGCAAATTTATACCTCGTAAAAACAGCTAGTATTATTAAATTAATTATATACCAAGGATGAACCGTAGTAGAAATCAAAAAATAAATAGTTAAAGCAAATAAACTATTCGTCACCAATTGAAATGGTTTTTTATTTTTTTTTAAGAAGTGAAAAAATAAGTATTATTAAAATGGTTACAATCGGAATAATTTTACCAATGATTCCAATTGTATTATATCCTTTTATCCAATAGCCTATTTCTCTAAAAAGATAGTAAAAGCTCGCGTTGAATTCGAAATTAACAAACCAAAGCGCAATTGTTTCAGAATAATTATTTAACAAGCTATTTGTTACAAATGGCAAAACAGGACAACGTTTAAAAAATTACAATTGTATAAAAAACAATACTTTTTCTAAAACCTAATATTTGGTAAAAAAAAGGCAATAACAATAAAAGGTAATAATTTGGTAGAAATCGATAATCCAATTAAAATAGCACTAAATAACCACTTATTTTGAAAGAAAAAATATAATCCGAAGATAAAGAAAAACAACATTACCCCTTCAAAATGAAGATTACCTGTTAATTCAATTATGACAAGAGGATTTAAAAAATAAAGAAAGATGTTTTTAGCATTTAGCTTCAATGATGCAATATTTTTTTACCAAAATGATAAATACCAATATCCGAAAACAAAACAAAAAGCTTCAGGATTAATGCAGAAGTAAAAATAGATTTCGAAGCAAAAATAGCTGTAATTGCAAAGAAAAGCTGATTTACAGGTGGATAATTAGAATAATGTTGAGCACTTAAGCTTCCCATTCCATTATATAATTCGGTAGCTTGACTAATATTTGTAGTTGGTATTATGTCATTTGGCAAATAGGAATAAGGACTTAATCCTGAAACAATTAATCTTCCGTCCCAAATAAAACGGTAAAAATCTTGAGACCAAAATGGCAAACAAAAAAGTAATATTATTCTAAATAAAAGGCCTATTTTAAATAAATCACTCTCTTTACTATCATTGAAGTATAAAAAAAATAAAATCCTAAAAATGCTAGTGAATACAATGAAAATAATAGCGTAAAATTTTCTCTAGGAACAAAATAACCTAAAAAAAAATAAGCAATTATAGAAATAAATGTAAATAGTAGGAACTTATTATTAGTCTTTAAAAAGCTCAAAATTATGAAGTTTTAAATGATTTTAAGAACACAAAACCATAACCTATAAGTAACATTAAATGAAATGGAAACAAGGCAAAATCATTTAAAATAAAACCACTATAAAGTGCAAACAAGAAATACAAAACTAACAAACCTTCAATAATTGTATTCTTTGAAATCTTTTTAGAAAGGTAAATATTATCTTTCCATTTTCTTTCAATGCTTCGATATTGAATTTTGGAGTTCTTACAAATTCACTTTTTTTACCTAGTAAACCTTCTAGAACTGCAATTGAATTTTGAAAAGAAAACCATTCGCAATTGTATAAAAAGTAAAGAACATAGAAATGTAACGGAGAAAGTTTTTAATTCCACCCCCACGTAAATTTTTGTAAGTATGCCAATAACAAATGAAAAATACAAGTGATGTTATTACAAAAAATGCCATTACATTAAATAACATTTTTAATTGAGGGAATTGATTTTTAATAAACAAAGCTGGAACACTTAAAATAGCCATTATAAATATACATAGAAACATAGAACTATTGAGCAAATGTAACAACCCATGACATTTAGTCCTTACACTTAAATTTGAAGAGCCGATAACTTTTCTAGATATTTTAATAAAATTCTCAGCACCACCTTTATTCCATCTAAATTGTTGAGATCGAGCTGCGCTTAAAACTGCTGGTAATTCTGCTGGAGTTTCAACATTTTCTAAATAAACGAATTCCCATTTTTTTAATTGTGCTCTGTAACTTAAATCTAAATCTTCAGTTAACGTATCACTATGCCAATTTCCAGCATCCATAATACAAGATTTTCTCCAGACACCTGCAGTTCCATTAAAATTAATGAAGTGCTTCTTAGAATTTCTACCTACTTGTTCCAAAGTAAAATGTGCATCTAAAGCAAAAGCCTGAATTTTTGTAAGAATTGAATAATCTCTGTTAATATGTCCCCATCTGGTTTGCACTACTCCTACTTTTTCATTTTTAAAATAAGGAATTGTTTTGAGTAACCAATCGGGATTTGGAACAAAATCAGCATCAAAAATGGCTATAAATTCTCCTTTAGCAGTTTGTAAACCTTCTTTCAGAGCTCCCGCTTTATAACCTACTCTATTAATTCTTGTAATGTGTTTTATATCAATACCTTTTTTGGAAATTTCTTCGATAATAAGCTTTGTCTGAATAATAGAATCATCTGTAGAATCATCTAAAACCTGAATTTCTAATTTATTAGAAGGGTATTCTAATTTTGAAACAGCATGCAATAGTCTTTCAATTACATATTTCTCATTATAAACAGGTAATTGTACGGTTACAAAAGGTATTTCTGAAGGATTATTAAAATCAAATTTTGCTTTGGCAATGGTTACCTTTTTACTTTTTAAATAATTAAGCAACAAATTTAGTTGGGCTAAACTATAAAAAAAGATTAAAACTATTGCTAAGCTATAAAAAAACAGAATAATATAAGACAATATGAGATAAGTCAT
>JAAURU010000223.1 GCA_012032075.1 Flavobacterium sp. | reverse complement strand
CAATTTCATAACCTTAGACGATGGAGAATTACCTGTCGAATTATTATGTGATTATGTTTTAAATTCCCCTCCTTTGGAGGGGTGTCCGAAGGACGGGGTGGTTTTTGAACCCCAATTCAAACGCACATTTCTATTAGAAAATGAAACCGTTGTCTACAAAAACAACACCCTAAAAAAAGACTACAAACAAAGCGAAGTTGGTACACCAGATTATTCCGATTTGCAATTAGATAAGTATATTTCTGTCATTGAAATTGCAAATCCTATGCACAGTTTATGGAGTGATGGAAGATGGAATAAATTGACCATGGCCCATGGTTGCTACTGGGGAAAATGTACCTTTTGCGATATTTCATTAGATTACATAAAACTCTACGAACCAGTAGCTGCTAAATTATTAGTAGATAGAATGGAAGAACTAATTGCTCAAACTGGAGAAAACGGATTTCATTTTGTAGATGAAGCTGCTCCACCAGCTTTAATGCGAGAAGTAGCTTTGGAAATTCTTAGGAGAAATTTAGTGGTGAGTTGGTGGACAAACATTCGGTTTGAAAAAAGCTTTACGGCCGATTTATGTGTCTTATTAAAAGCTTCAGGTTGTATTGCGGTTTCTGGTGGTTTAGAAGTAGCTTCCGATAGACTTTTGGAACTCATAAAAAAAGGAGTTACAGTGGAACAAGTGGCTCAAGTTACCCGTAATTTTACCGAATCTGGAATCATGGTTCATGCCTATTTAATGTATGGTTATCCTACACAAACCGTTCAGGAAACTGTGGATAGTTTAGAAATGGTACGTCAATTGTTTGAATTAGGCGTTTTGCAATCGGGGTTTTGGCACCAATTTGCTATGACAGCGCATAGTCCTGTTGGGCTTGACCCAGATGCTTTTGGAGTTATTCCGCAACAAAATGGCACGAGCTTTAGTGTATTGGCGAAGCAAATTACTTTTGCTAATAATGATATTGCTTTTAAAGACAAAACGGGCATTAATCATAATAAATTTAGTTTTGGTTTAAAGAAATCCTTATTCAATTATATGCATGGTATTTGTTTTGATTATGATTTGCAAGATTGGTTCGATTTTAAAATTCCAAAGACAAAAATTCCGTCAAACTATATTCGTAATTGTTTAGAAAAAGAAGTTGTATTTACTTTTAAACCTAATACAAAAGTGGTTTGGTTAGGAACAAGTCCAATGGTTGAAACCTATACAAAATCAAAAAAAGGAAATTCTTGGGAAATGATGCAATTAAATTTCCATGATAAAATTAATTCATTTGAAATTGTTTTGGAAAAGGATAAAGGCGAATGGTTTTTATCTATTTTAGATAAAGTTTCAGTTGTAAACTTGAACCTTTTAAATCTTGGTAGTCTAAAAAATGATTATGAAAACCAGTTTGAAGATTTTGAATTGTTTTGGTACTCAAAGCCTATTTTAGTACTTAGAGAAAATGGATTGTTAGTATTGTAATTTCTAGTTTCTAATTTTTATGGGTTTATATGTTTGAAATATTTAATTTTTTAACTAAGTTTAATAAATTAAATAATATAGGATGTCTTCAACTAATACTTCAAAAAGCGATTTGTTTCAACTTATTCAAAAGTAGTTTTTGTACTTTCTATTGTTTCAATAGGATTTATATTACTTTTTTCTGCACTGTTTTATTACAATCAGAAACAAGAAAAGGAGTTTCATAAATCATCTTCAATAGATTTAGAAAGAGAGATAAATGCAATTGTAGATTTGAATGCTTATGGTTATACTTCTTTAATTAGTGAAATTACTTATTGGGACGAGTTGGTTAATTTTGCCGAAAATGGTGATATTGTTTGGTTTGACAATTCATTGACATATCTAGTTGACACATATAAAGCGGATTATATTGATGTTTATAATATAGATAATAAGTTTGTTGCTAAAGCATCTTCAACACTTATAAATTCTAAAGATTTTATTCCTAAAGAAGTATTTCCCATTCTATACAAAGAAAAACACATCAAATTTTATGTAAAAATTCCAGAAGGTATTGCTTTTGTTTTTGGAGCAACTATCCACCCTTCTGAAGATCCTTATAAAAATAAAACTAAACCTAGAGGTTATTTTTTTATGGTTAAATTAATGAATGATAAATATTTTCAAAATCTCGAATCTATAAGTAATTCTTCTGCTGAATATTTGGTTCCGGGTAAAAATTTTATTGAAAAAAAGGGATTTATTACAACAAGGATATAAAGAATGTAAATAATGAAACCATTGCAACTATATTATATAAACGAAATGATAAAGTAGATTTTTCAAACACTAGAAGTATTCTTTTTATAATGCTACTAGGTTTTTTAATTTCCATTTTTATATTTAATTATTATGCTATAAAATGGTCAAAACGACCTTTAAAATTAATTAAAGAAGTATTGGAAAAAGGTAATGCATCTGCAATTGAATCGTTAAAAAATGCAAGAGGAGAGTTTCGCTATATAGGAAAATTATTTGAAGAAAATAAGAAGCAACAAGTTGAATTAGAAAAAACTACAAGAAAAGCAGAAGAAAGCGATAAATTGAAATCGGCTTTTTTAATGAATTTATCTCACGAAATTAGAACCCCTATGAATGCTATTATGGGTTTTTCTGATTTGTCGCTTAATAAAGATATAGCAGAATCGGAAAGAGATAAATATTTAGAAATTATTCAAAAAAGTGGGAAAAACTTAATTGATATTATTGACGATTTAGTTGAAATGTCAAAAATAGATTCTAATCTTGTTGTGCCTAAATATAATAGTATAGATTTAGATAAAATACTGCAAACAACTTATGATACTATTAAAGTTACAATAGATCCTAAAAAAGATATTGATTTTAAGTTTATTAAACCAAATAAAAAACTTGAAAAGAATATCATAACAGATGTTGTGAAACTCAATCAAATTATTTCAAATTTATTAACAAATGCTATAAAGTTTACTAACTATGGTTTTGTAATTTTAGAATACACTATAGATGAAAAAGAGAAAACTTTAAATTTTCAGTAAAAGATTCTGGAAGAGGAATTCCAGATGAATTACAAGACAATATTTTTAAACGTTTTAATAGAATAGATTTTCTTTTTGATACTGATAATAAAGGATTAGGACTAGGTCTTGCTATTTCAAAAGCTTATGTGGAAATGTTAGGAGGAACAATAGCATTAAAATCGGAAGTTGGTGTAGGTTCTTCTTTTTAATTACAATTCCATTAGAACTCGATAATGATAGAAGTAATATAGTTGAAAAATCTCAAAATGAGTATATCGATATAGGAATGAAGAAATTATTTTAGTGGCAGAAGATGACAATATAAACTTTGTACTTATAGAAAGGCTTCTACAACTATTTAATTTTAAAATAATAAGAGCAAAAAATGGACAAGAAGCTATTGATATTTTTAAAGAAAAACAAAGAGATTGATTTAATTCTAATGGATATTAAAATGCCAAATGTTGATGGTTATGAAGCATTTACTAAAATTAGAGCTATCAATAAAACTATTCCTATTGTCGCGCAAACTTCTTATTCTTTTCCAGAAGAAATTGAAAAAATAAAACAAATAGGTTTTAATGATTTTATTTCTAAGCCCATAGACAAAGAAAAACTCTTTTTAATTGTAAAAAAATACATGAATAAGTAATATAGCGTATTAAATTATTCTAAAATTTCTTATGTTTATTTTACAACTTAGTAATAGATTTCTAAATTTGTAAATACAAGAACTAATAAAGTCTATTATTTGTATTATGAACAAATAAAAGAAATTTTAGTATTACAATTAAAATCGACAAATAAATGAAATACAATAGATGTGGAAATAGTGGTTTGTTACTACCACAAATTTCTTTAGGATTATGGCATAATTTCGGTTCAGTAGATAGTTTTGAAAATGCAGAAAGTATTGCAAAAGAAGCGTTTAATAAAGGAATAACACATTTTGATTTAGCTAATAATTATGGTCCTATTCCTGGTTCTGCCGAGGAAAATTTTGGTAAAATACTTCAAAATAATTTCAAAGGCTTTTTAAGAGATGAATTGGTTATTTCAACAAAAGCAGGTTATAAAATGTGGGAAGGTCCTTATGGAGAATGGGGATCAAGGAAATATTTAATTTCTAGTTTAAACCAAAGTTTGCAACGCATGAAATTAGACTATGTAGATATTTTTTATTCACATAGACCAGATCCACACACACCTATTGAAGAAACCATGAGTGCTCTTGATTATGCTGTTCGTTCTGGAAAAGCAATCTATGCTGGTATAAGTAATTATACTGCTGAGCAAACTGAAGAAGCGGTAAAAGTTTTAAAACAATTAGGTACACCTTGTATCATTCATCAGCCAAAATATTCTATGTTTGAGCGTTGGGTAGAAAATGGTTTGCTAGATGTTTTAGAACAAAAAGGAATAGGGTGTATCGTTTTTTCTCCTTTGGCACAAGGAATGTTAACCAATAAATATTTAAAGGGTATTCCAAAAGATTCAAGAGCAGCAAAACCAGAAGGGCATTTACAAGCATCAGAAATCACAGAAGAGAAAATCCAGAAAATAAACGATTTAAACGAAATTGCGAAAGAAAGAAATCAATCCTTAGCACAAATGGCAATTGCTTGGTTAATGAAAGATGAGCGAATTACTTCTGTGTTAATTGGAGCAAGTTCTGTAAATCAATTAAATGACAGTTTAGGTAGTTTAGAAAAATTAGATTTCACTAAAACCGAATTAGAACAAATTGAAACTATTTTAAAATAAATAGTATTTTAATTCGTTTAATTTTCATTACAAACAGCTTATTGTAATAATATATAGATGGATAAATTTAAGTTTTTACTACTTTTTGCTTTTTTACAACTACTTTTATTTTCTCTCAAGAAAATATAAAACATAAGGTTGTAAAAGGTGAAACATTATACGCTATTGCAAAATCATATAATATTTCAATAAATAAGATATATCAATTAAACCCTAGTTTGAAAGGTGCTACTTTGCAATTAGGAACTATTGTTACTCTGCCAAATACTCTTATTGTAAAAAATACTATTGAAAAACCTCAATTTCATAAAGTAAAAAAAGGAGAATCTTTTTATAGTATTTCAAAAAAATACAATTTAAGTGTTAATGATTTAGAATTACTAAATCCAAGTATTGAAACCAATAAATTAAAAGAAGGGGAAAAGTTATCTATTTCCAAAAAAGAACAAGCTGAAAGTATTGAAATAAAAAAAGAAGAAATTACACAGGTAAAAACTGAAAAGATAGCCTAATTAGCAAAAGTCCAGTTTCAGATAATATAATTATTAAAGATTCAATTTTTACAACAATTCATGTTATTCAACCTAAAGAAACCAAATATGGTATTTCTAAAAATATGGAATAACTATACAAGAATTAGATATTTTAATCCCAATCTTCCTTTTGATTTTCCAGTTGGGTATCAGTTAATAATTAAAAGAGATAAAGAACAACAAAAAGTTGTAATTGAGTCAAAAAATGAATGAAACGAAAATGGATTCTTCAAATTCAAATGAAGTTTTTGAAAAATCAGCTATTTTAATTGAGAAAGCCTCTCAATACATTGGTACTCGATATAGAAGTGGAGGAACTACTGAAAACGGTTTTGATTGTTCAGGGTTAATGTGTACTACTTTTAAAGAAATTAATTTGCAATTACCTAGAACTTCAAGCGATCAAGCAAACTTTGGTAATACTATTTCGAAAAACGAAGCACAAAAAGGAGATTTAATATTTTTGCAACAGGAAGAAGAAATAGAGTAAGCCATGTAGGGATGATTACAGAAGTTTCCAATGATGATATCAAATTTATCCACTCTTCAACTTCTGCGGGAGTTATTATATCTTCTTTAAGCGAAACCTATTACGCAACTCGATTTGTGAAGATTAATAGAGTTTTGGAGAATTAAACCAAATCATCAACACCTTTTGCTAATTTCCTGTCCTTTTCAGTAATAGTATTTCCTTTGTCATGAGTTGTCAATGTAGTTTCAACCTTGTTATACATATTCTTCTATTCTGGATGATGGTTCATTTTTTCAGCAAGTAATGCTACTTTGGTCGTGGGTGAAAAAGCATCAGTAAAGTCTTTAAAATTGAAGGTTTGAGTCAGTGCGTTGTTTTTTTCTGTCCACATAGTAATTTTTATTTTAGACTTTTTTTTATATTTACCAAACTTACAATATTAAAATTATAGTGAATATAAAAAAATAGAATGGGTAAGTATAAAAATTCAGATTGGTATATAAAATTAAGTAAAGAACTTATTGAAAAGTATGGAGATGTACCACCACCATGGATATACGCTCCTAACTTTCATCCTTATAGTATGTAGATATGGGTGGAGAATGGGATGGATGGAG
>JAAURU010000222.1 GCA_012032075.1 Flavobacterium sp. | reverse complement strand
TTTTTAGTGGAACTTAAAAACTTGGTTTTACCTAATGGTTTATCTTTCATTAATCTTATTGATTTGGAAAATTAAATGTAATGGCTTTAGTCTAATTATTATATGTAAACCACATAGAAATAAAATGTCAACTATTTTGTATAAAGTCTATTTGCTTTATAT
The DNA here is from genome assembly GCA_012032075.1 of Flavobacterium sp. Classification (GTDB taxonomy): domain Bacteria; phylum Bacteroidota; class Bacteroidia; order Flavobacteriales; family Flavobacteriaceae; genus Flavobacterium. The sequence continues at coordinate 6,239 of JAAURU010000222.1, read as the reverse complement.
AAGTTAACATAGTCAAAATACTATGTGTAAAATGTAAATTTTCTACAAAACCGCTATCTAATTCAAATAATCTATGTGAAATATATGTGGTAAATATATTTTTAGACCATAGCCAGTGTAATTAAAACTTCATTGAAGCAGTTACCTTTTATTACTAATTAAAATTCACTTTGAAAACATTAACATAAAAAAACAATAGGATTTCTCTTATTGTTTGTTACTCTCAAAAAAAGGAGTTTAAGTTTATTAGGAAGCTGTCCAAAAAGTAATTATTTTTGTTAATCTGAACTTGTTTCAGATTCTAAATTAAACTAATAATCAACATTTTAAGATTCTAATTTGCCTAGGCGAACAGAATGACACCTTTGTAAACTTTTTGGACAGCTTCATTAATTTTTTAACTAATCGTTATTGTAATATATAGGTATTTTTAAACCAACATGAACATCCACAGCTTTAGTGTAACCTAATAAACTAGAAACCACAGAACCAGAACCAACAGTTAACGGACCAAATCTAAATCCAAATCCTGTTTGAAATCCTGAATTTTCAACAACAGATAAAGGTAAATATAAACTTAACCATTTTGATTCAAATCTTGGTGTAAGACTGGTAACGTTTTTTATATAGTTTGAATTTGGTTTAATATCTTTAACCAAGTTAATATCGGTATTTAAATTCAAATAAAGTTTATTATAAACAATGTTCCAGTCTGCATTAATATGTAAAGCTGTAGGCAACGAAACATTAAATGATTTAGTCTCACTAACTGTAGTAAAATAGGTATCTAAGTCATCATTAATAGCATATTGAGCATCAGTAAAAGTAACATTGTTTGCTTGATAAACCACTTTTTCACCTTCTTTAAAACGTATTGAACCTATATCTGTAACAGATACTCCTAATTTAAATACATATTTATTTGCTGCTCCAGTACAATCTGCAAGTGATTGTGCTGTTCTATATTCATAAGTTAAACCTAGATCTCCACCAAAACCACTTCCTTCATTTTCAATAGGTGAATCAAAATCATTTAAACTTTGTAAATTTCCAGTTTCAATTTGTCCATTTATTGTTGTATTACTAGTAGCTGCAACTCCAGTATAATCATAATTAACTGATAAATTACTAGCTTTAGCATATCCAGAATAAATTCCTCCCAAATATTTAAGAGAAAAACCTCCCTTTAAGAAATGCATCTGATTATTAAAGAAAATTGTAGCATAAGAAGCTCCTACTTCGTACCAAGCATTTGAAGCCAGACTAAAGTTTTGATTATTTACACTATAATCTTGACTAACATCATCTTGTAAATCTTCTAAATATATTCCATCAATTTCTGTAATATGACCTATTCCTCTTACTCTTGAGAATATAGCAATGGTGTTGAAATAGTTTAAGTCAACTTGAAAAGACGGTCCAAGAACATCAACATTGGTATAAAAATTATTACTCTTTGAAGGGGTTCTTTTAGCATAATTTTCAAAGTTTGATGAATCATTTAACAAATCACTTATTTTAACTGAGTAATAGTCATTATTTGCAAAAACGCTACCAGAAGCTAAATTGATATCAGCTCTATATCTTGAATCTACAAGATTTGCAGGATTACTCATAACGTTGTAAACACCAGCGTAATTATCAAAATGCGTGGCAAAAAATGATTGAGCATAAATGGAATAACTACTTAAAAAAACTACAAAAACCAATAGGTATTTCTTCATATTAATAGGATTTAGGAATTAAAAAGGTCTTTGTCAAATAATAAACCTTTTAGAAATATTTACTTATTTAAAAAACTTCTGTTTCTTTTAATTTTTCGGTATTAGCTACTAATTGTAACTCTTCTACAATCTTTTGAATATCACCATTCATAATATTACCTAAATCATATAATGTTAAACCAATTCTATGATCAGTAACTCTTCCTTGAGCATAATTATAGGTTCTAATCTTTGCAGAACGATCACCACTACTCACTTGCGATGTACGTTTAGTAGCATCTTCCGCTTCTTTTTTAGCTAACTCCATTTCATATAAACGAGAACGTAGCACATTTAGTGCCTTATCTTTGTTTTTATGTTGTGATTTTTGATCTTGACATTGGGCAACCAAACCTGTAGGAATATGTGTTAATCGCACAGCCGATTTTGTGGTATTAACCGATTGTCCACCTGGTCCAGAAGAACAAAAATAATCTATACGCACATCATTCATATCAATTTGAACATCAAACTCTTCAGCTTCTGGTAGAACCATAACCGTAGCAGCAGAAGTATGAACACGACCTTGAGTTTCTGTTTGCGGAACACGTTGCACTCGATGCACACCAGCTTCATATTTTAAAGTTCCATACACATCTTCACCTGTAACTTCAAAATAACCTCTTTAAAACCACCAGATGTTCCTTCATTCATATCTACTACAGAAGTTCTCCAGTTACGAGATTCACAATATTTAGTGTACATTCTATACAAATCTCCTGCAAAAATAGAAGCTTCATCTCCTCCAGTTCCAGCACGAATTTCAACCATAACATTTTTAGCGTCTTCTGGATCTTTTGGTATTAACATAAATTTAATTTCTTCCTCTAACTGTGGTAAACGCTCTTTGGCTTCTTCTAATTGCATTTTTGCCATTTCAACCATTTCTGCATCAGAACCATCAGCTATAATTTCATTAGCTTCTGCTATATTAGCATCTAAAAGAATATATTCGTCACGTTTTCCACAAGACCTTTAAGATCTTTGTATTCTTTATTTAATTGAACATAACGCTTTTGATCTGCAATAACATCGGGTTGAATAATTAAATCCGATATTTCATCAAAACGTTGTTTTACATATTGCAATCTATCTAACATAGTATTTACTTATTTTAGGAGTGCAAAGTTATGAAAAAAAGTACTTCGTTTTAAAATAATGATTTACTGTTTACCAAAATTAAATTTGGGGAAAATAATTATTTGTATTCAATCTAAATAATTTTGAATTTCCAAAATATCACGTTACTTTTGAAACCCAAATAAAAATAAAAATGAATAAAATAAATAGCAGAAGTTTACACCGTGATTTAGGATACTTTTATTTAGGACTCATTATTACATTTGCTTTTTCTGGAATTTTGATGAATCATAGGGATAATTGGCATCCTGAAAAATTCACAATTGAAGCTAAAGAAATTCAAGTTGATTTACCAAAAAACGAAAAAGATATTGATGATGCCTTTGCAGAAAACCTAACAAAGGAATTAATTATTAAAGACAAAATTAAACGTCATAATATTCGCAAAGGGAAATTTAAAATGCAATTTGAAAATACTGAAGTTGAAATTGACTTAGAAACTGGAAAGGGAGAAATTGTATCGTTTATTAAAACGCCTATAGTTAGTCAGACCATGTTTTTACATAAAAACACATCCAACTGGTGGATTTATTTTTCAGATATTTTTGGTATTTCATTACTATTTATCGCTATAACTGGAGCGATGATGATTAAACACGGAAGACATACTTTTAAAAGGAGAGGATGGAAATTGACTTTATTAGGGTTTTTATTCCCAATATTATTTTTAATGTTTTCCTAAAATAATTTACTAATGAACCAAGAATATTGTAAACGAATAAATACAGTTTTTGAATATATTGATACTAATTTAGATAGCGAATTAACATTAGAAACTATCTCTAAAATAGCATTTTATTCTCCTTTTCATTTTCATCGTGTTTTTAAATTGATTACCAATGAAACCCTAAACAACTATATTACACGTAGAAGAATAGAGAAAGCAGCTTCCTTATTATTACACCAAAAAGAATCTACCATTCAGATTTGGCAACTAAATTTGGATTTAACAGTATTTCAGCATTTACAAGAGCTTTCAAAAATTATTATGATATAAGTCCAACTGCTTTTAAAAAATCAAATCCACATAAATTTAGCAAGATTAGCCAAATCGATAGCAAGAATAGTCAAACAGAAACCAATTATGACACCTACATTTGTAATCTAATTAATTTAAAAAAAATGGGTTACAATGGAAGCAAAAATTGAAATTAAAGAAATGCCAAAGTTTGATATGGCTTATGTTACACACATTGGAACAGAAGGAATAGAAAATGCTTTTTTTTAAAATAATTCAATGGGCAACTCCGAGAAATATTTTAGATAATCCTAATTCAAAAATGGTAAGAGTATTTCATGATAGTTTTAAAATAACTGCTCCTGACAAAGTTAGAATGAGTATTGGTATTATTTTAAATGAACCTGTTAAAGTAGCTGGAGAAATTGGGTTAACCCAAATAGAAAAAGGAAAATATATTGTAGGTCATTATGAAATAAGTCCAACTGATTTCGAAAATGCTTGGACAGGACTTTTTGTTTGGATGAATGAGAAATGGTTATAAAAAAGCAGCCAAAAATCCGTTTGAAATTTATCATAACAACTTTAAAGAGCATCCTGAAAGGAAATGTATTATTGATTTTTGTATTCCTGTTGAATAGAAAAAACAGAAAAACAAATTTAGCTAACCAAAAGTAACACTCAGAAGACTAAAAGTAGCCTTCAAACTGTCTTCGGACTAGTTCAAATTGTCTTCGAACTCGTTCAAAAACATTTCTGAGAACTTCACTAAAGCTTCTAACAAATAATTAGATATTACGGAGTCTTTCATTTATGCATCTAACGCTTTCTTTATATCTTTTAACTAAAAATAATCCTAAAAATTAAGATATGTTTATTTTATAATTACTTCATTTTTAGTATCTTTAAACTACTAATAAATTGATTATGCAAACTACAAAACGATTTGACGGAGCTATAAACAAACTATACAATGCTTTTCATAATAACACTTTAAATCCATTATGTTTGTAACCAATGCGCTGTTGGCAATATTCTTGATAATAAAGATTTTTGGAAACATTTATCAAATTATAACGGTTCGCTTCAATTGAATTATGTAGGTTTAGTAAATCAAAATTTAGGCAAGCGTTTTAATGGCTACTCTCCTATTGAGTTATTACAAATTGAAATGGAGTTCTTAAAAAGTTGTGGTTATAAATTACCATTACAAACTAAAAATCAATCGAAAAAACAATTACTAAAGACATTCTATTTAAAGGTTTAGAAGCAGTTGTGGAACAACTTTGTAAATTTGATAATCTTCCAAATGTGATGGATTGTTCTAAATTGTTTGAATATGAATTAAAATCAGAGAAATTAGAATACCAAATAAATTAAAATGACAAAAAAACCTCGTTCATCAAAAACGAGGTTTTATGCTATTCACTAAGGACTAATCACTATTTACTAATCACTATACCCTAATTACTTTTCAAAGGAATATTCTTCAAAACTTCCAACACAAATTTCCAATATTTTTGAGCCGAAGAAATACTTGCTCTTTCATCTGGACTGTGTGCTCCTTTGATGGTTGGTCCAAAAGAAATCATATCCATATCTGGATAATTCGTTCCTAAAATTCCACATTCTAATCCTGCATGACAAGCGACTACATCAGCTTTTTTACCGTTTTGCTTTTCGTAAATAGAAGCTAGAACATCTAAAATTTCAGAATTTGCATTTGGTGTCCAACCAGGATAACTTCCTGAAAATTCTACTTCGCAACCCATTAATTCGAAAGCTGATCGTAATGAATTTGCTAAATCAAATTTAGCCGTTTCAACTGAAGAACGCGTTAAACATTGAATACTTAATTTTCCATCACCAACAGTCACTTTGGCAATATTATTAGAAGTTTCCACCAAGTTGTCAAAATCAGCACTCATTCTATAAACACCATTATGAGCAGTGTATAAAGCACGAACTAAATAATACTGAGCCATAGGTGGCATTACTTTTTTAGGAGTGTTTTTAGATTTTTCAATTACAATTTGAAGATTCGGTTCGGTAGTTTTTAATTCGGTTTTAATTTCATTGATTACGGCTTGCATGTCATACACAAAAGCTTCGTCATACACATTGGCAATAATAACTTCAGCCACACTTTCTCTAGGAATAGCATTGCGAAGACTTCCTCCTTTTACAGCAGCAATTTGCAATCCAAAATCATCGAACCCATCAAATAGCAAACGGTTCATTATCTTGTTAGCATTTCCAAGACCTCTATGAATATCCATTCCAGAATGTCCTCCTTGTAAGCCTTTTACCGTAATTGTATAACCAACAGAACCATCTGGAACGTCTTCATCGTCATATTCTGCAACTGCTGTAACATC
>JAAURU010000221.1 GCA_012032075.1 Flavobacterium sp. | reverse complement strand
AATGTACAATAAGCACATAAAGTTAAAACTAAAAACATGATAATGATTTAACAATTTCTAGAATGGAATAGATGAGGGTTACTTTGGCAGGCATCTATACAAAAGAGGAAGCATTAGAAGATATGCTACAAAATGGAGAACTAGAAAGTGAAGAAGCAATAATGAATGATAAAGAAAGATTTGGAAGAGTCAGAACAAGTCTTATGAAACAACTGAGAACAAAATATGGGGATGATGTTGCCAATAGGGCGCTTTATAGAATTAACAAACGAATCTCAGAAGGATCTTTAATGATCAAAGCAGATCTTAGTACCATTAATAGCCCCAAAACTGAAATTTAAGATACTAAAAGTACTATATCGTTGAGGATAGAAATTAGACTATGATGACAGAGCCTCCGAAATCAGAAGGGTCTGAAGAGATCTGCCCGATTTGTAACAAGCCGAAAAGAAGACACACTCCAGAAGAAATATTGACATGTTCAAAAAAGATTAGAGAATTTCAAGATGCCAAAGAAGGAGAATCTGGAAATTAATTAACCGTCGGGGTTAAGATACCAAAAAATAGTTTTATTTTCAGCTGATTTTTTTCAAACTTTATCTTTTTTGGATTTTTTCAAGATTATGAATAACCAAAGTGTATTTTTTTCAGTTGAAGTATAGTTTGTACCAAATTCACTTTCGAAGTCAATTTCTAACCATTTGCCTTCCATTTCTGTTTCTATTTCTAAGATTTCGAAATTTCCATTTTCAAAATTCTCTGCAGTTTTTCCATCATCAAAATAGATTTTTTGCACATTACCAATCTTGCTTTCGTCATAATAATAATGAAAAGTCAAATTATCATTATTGTAATTATCAGTAGTTTGTACCAATTTTGCCATAGGTGTAAAACTGCCACCTCTAACGAATGTTGGAATATGGTTTTCGTTTAAATCAATTATTTGTGTTGTTCCAGCTTCATATTTTTTCCCAGTATTGAAATCGTACCAATTGGCCGTTTTTGGAAAATAAATTGCTTTTGTTTTTTGACCAGCTTCAAATACAGGATAAATAAGAAAATCATTTCCCCATAAATATCCGTCTGCTTTGGTTAGTAAGGCTTCATTATTTTCTTCTTCGAAGAATAAAGGTCGCATTAAAGGTTTTCCTGTTTGTGAATTTTCGAAAGCTAAGTTGTAATTATAAGGTAATAATTGGTATCGTAATTCTATAGCACATTTTGCTAATTCTTTAGCTTTTTCACTTCTAAAAACGGGTTCTGAAGGTACTTCTTCTTGTGCATGCGGACGAAAAATAGGATTGAAAACACCATATTGTAACCAACGCACATATAATTCGTCATCCAAGTTGTCTCCTGCAAAACCACCCAAATCTGAATGCATGTAGCCTAAGCCTTGCATTCCCATTTGTAAAGCGATTTCCGTTTGACCAGAAAGCCCACCCCAAGTTCTATTTACATCACCACTCCAAGGAATCATGCCATAACGTTGTGAACCAGCAGCACCAGCTCGCATTAAAATAAAAGGTCTTTCTGTAGGAAAATCTTTTTTGTAACCTTCATAAATTAATTTTGCCCATTCGTGACCATAAATATTATGTACTTCATCAGCTTTTCCAGCGAAAGTATTTGCAAATGATGGAAAAACTTCGGGTTCACCTAAATCGCCCCAAATTCCAGAAACTCCTTTGTTATGTAAATCTTTATAGATGTTCCAAAACCACGCTTTGCCTTCTGGTTTAAAAACATCAACTAAACCTGTATTTCCAAAATAGAAATCCCAAGTAGCTGGTTCTCTTTTAGAATTAGTTACTAAAACTTTTTTTTGCTTTTGCTTCTTCCCATTTTTTTGCATTGGTTAGAATAAAAGGTTCGGTTATAGTAATGGTTTTTACTCCAATTTCTTTAAAATCGGATATCATTTTTTCGAATGTTGGGAAACTATCTCTAAACACTTCAAGATTCCCCATTGTTCCTTTCATTTCTTTCCCAAACCAATACAAATCGAGAATAATTGCATCTACAGGAATTTTATCGTCTTTGAATTTTTTAATAGTTTTCTTGCTTCTGCTTCAGAATGATAGCCAAAACGTGAAGAAAAATTACCCAAAGCCCATCTTGGTGGCAATGGTTGTCTTCCGGTGAGCAAAGTATAATTGGAAACTAAATCTTCCCAAGAATCACCAACAATTACTTGATAGGTTTTTCTTCCTGAAATAGTTTCATAGGTTAAAGTGTTGTTTTTTTGGCTATCCAAATCTAAATATCCAATAGGAGCATTGTCAAAATGAACCATGTATTTTTTAGAAGAAATCACTATTGGTATAGTGAAATTCATTAATTCGGCTTTGGTTTCATAACCATAATGCGCTTTGTTGTATAATTGCAAACGATTTCCTCTACGGTTCATGCCAAGAACACGTGCTCCACCACCATAAAGAATTTCATTTGAAGTTAAATTGAAGTCGATGGTTTCGGTAGTATCAATTTTTGGTTTATTATCGGATGCATATTCATCAATCTGAATTTTAATCTTTTTGGTGTAACCGTTTTTTTCGGAAAGAATATTGGTTTTATTGTAACTGTAACTTATTTGAAAGGGTTCTTTTTGAATACTAACGACTAAATTGCCTTTGTAAAAATCAATTTTCTTGCTCGTTTCTATATGAAAAAATTTTTCACGTTTTGGTTTTAAAACAACAGCGTGAGAATTTTCATTATATGTTTCTCCATTTGAAACAAAAGAAGTTTCAATTATTTTATCGGTAATTATTTTAAAAAAGTAAGTTCCATCTGAAGTAACAACATTTAAAACATTGTCTTTTAAAGAATTACTTTCATATTTTCTATTTGCATTTTGCGCAAAAGAAAAGGAGGTTATAACTAGTAAGAAAAGTATTTTTTGCATTTTATTTTTTTAACATAAATAGTAATGGAACATCAAAGCGCTTTTGCCAAGCTAATTCTGAGTGATTTTCTCCTTCAAAACGAAGATTCTTAAAATTTTCGGTTGTATAACCTTTGTCATAAAAGAGTTTATTAACAGTTTCTTCATATTGAGGATAATGTTGGTCTAAAGTTTCTGTGCCAAAGTCGAAATAGAATTTATGTGTTTTTGGTGATGGGATTTTTTCTTTCAAATAGCTGAAAAAAGAATTTGGAAGGGGATTGTGTTTTTGTGGATACATTCCAACCCAATGCGTAGAGATACAAATGGCTCCACTGAAAACATTTGGATATTCACAAATACCATACATCGACATTAAACCACCCATACTTGAACCAGCAATAAAGGTGTTTTTTGCTTCTTTTAGAGTTGGAAAATTAGCATCGATATAAGGTTTTAACTCTTCCACTATAAATTTTAGATAGTTATCTCCTTTGAAATTATCTTCTGTAATATTCATTCCTTTTTTCTTTGCATCTTCAAAAATGGAATCTTTTACTGTTTTGGGTAAATAGTCAAACGTTTTCTTTGGATATAAATCGAAAAAACGAATTTCAGGGATGTTATGAACACCTACAATGATAAAGTCTTTTACATTTTGTTCGTTCATTAATTTTGTGGCAATATCATCTGCCATCCATTCTTGTTTGTTCCAAGTTGTGTTAGCATCAAATAAATTTTGACCATCATGCATATAAATTACATTGTATTTCTTTTTTGAAGTATAATCTTTGGGTAACCAAACATCTACATTTCGAGGTGTGATTAACTTCGTTGGGAAACTATCTAAACGAATGATGTTACCCATAACTTTATCAGATTTCGGTAGGATATTCGTTTTATCTTGAGCGAAAAATGTTGCCGTTGTAAAAAGAAGTAATAGTAATTTTTTCATTGTATTTTTTTTTGAAAGCTAGTGTAACTCTAAAATTAAAACAGATTTTCCTTCTATTAAAATATCATTCTTTAAATCGAAATTTTTATTAGTTAAAACGTCTTTTCCAGTAACATAATTGTCAATGCTTTCTTTAAAACGATTTAGGTTTAGCGTTTGTTTTTCTTTAGCATTGTTAATTATTACCATTACACTTTCAGTTTCATTGTATCTAAAATAAGCATATACATTGTTTTCAGGAATGTATTGTTTTAATTTTCCTGAATGAATTACAGTTTTATTTTTTCTCCAATTGAATAGATTAGAGGTGAAATCATGAAAATTCTGTTGGGTTTCTGTTCTTCCAGACTTTGTAAAAGCATTATTTTTATCTTCTTTCCAGCCTCCTGGAAAATCCCTGCGAATATCTCCATCACCCACGCTTTTACTTCCTCCCATTCCAATTTCTGAACCTTGATATATTTGTGGGACGCCTCTTGTGGTTGCCAAAAGTGCCATTACCATTTTGTACTTATTCAAGTCACCATTATAAGTGTCATTTATTCTATTTGTATCATGATTATCGGCAAAAATCAAAACATTATTTATTTCAGGATATAAAAAATCATTGGCAAAATTATCATATAATTTAATAATTCCTTGATTCCATGTAGCATTGTCTTCATTAAAAACACCGTTTGCTAAAATGTTTTGGAACATGAAGTCCATTACATTCGGTAAATAAGAATTATAACTTTGAATGGCACCTATTTTACTGTCTTTTTGCCAAAATGCTATTTGAGCAGGACTATATAACCAAGTTTCACCTGTAATATTGATATTTGGATACTCATCAGTAACTGCTTTTGTCCATAAAGCAATACTTTTTTTGTCAGCATAAGGATAAGTATCTACTCTAATACCATCAATATCTGCATATTCTACCCACCAAATTACATTTTGAATGATATAATTTAAAACTAAAGGATTCGATTGGTTCAAATCGGGCATTGATTTCACAAACCAGCCATCAGTACACAGATTAGTGTCTATTTCTGAAGCATTAGGATCGAATTGTGTTGTCATTCTATAATTGGTTTGTTTAAAACCTGGAAATTGATGCAACCAATCATACGTTGGTAAATCATCCATCATCCAATGTTTGTATCCCCAATGATTGGTTACATAATCGAGAATAAGTTTCATATCTCGATTGTGTAATTCTTTACTTAATCTAAGATAATCTTCATTTGTTCCGTAACGAGAATCAATTTTATACACATCAGATTGCCCATAAGTGTGATAGGAAACTTTCTCATCATTATCTTCGCAAAGAGGTGTAGGCCATAGTGCTGTTGCGCCTAATTCTTTAATATAGTCTAAATTGTTAATAATTCCTTGAATATCTCCACCATGTCTTCCATCTTTATTGTTTCTGTCAGATTTTTCAAATGTTTCTGAAGTATTGTCGTTATCAGGATTTCCATTAGAAAATCGATCTGGCATTACTAAGTATATTAAATCTGATGCATCGAAACTTTTTCTAAATTTAGAATTCTCTTTTCTTTTTTTAATCGAATAATTATGTGTAAATGATTTGTTTTTATTTTTAAAAATGAATTTAAAATCTTGCGCTTCTATATTTTTAGTATCAATTGTTACAAAAACATAATTTGGATTTTCTGTTTTTTTAATATTTTTAATAATTATGTTATTAGAAACACTTACTTCATTTTGAGCAATATTTTTTCCATAGAACATAATTTGCACATCGCTATGAGTCATGTTGTTCCACCAAAAAGGAGGTTCTACTCTTTTTATTTGACTGAAAAGAGTAGTGGTAAAAAAGAATAGAAATACTAGATTTTTCATGATTAAAAAACCTGACAAACTTTTGATTTATCAGGTTTGTATTAAATTATACAGTTACTAAATTATTTGGTTCAACCAATATCTCTTTACCAAAAACAAATACTTTAATAGGTTCATTACCTTCTAGCGAGAATTTCGATTCGTTATGAGCAACTTCTATTTTAATAATTTTATTTCTGAAATTAATTTTGAACGAATAGCCTTTCCATTGTGATGGAATTCTAGGTTCAAAATGTAAGGTTTCGTCTTTAACTCGCATACCACCAAAACCTTCTACAATACTCATCCATGTTCCTGCCATCGAAGTAATGTGTAATCCTTCTGCTACTTCTTTATTATAATCATCTAAATCTAAACGAGATGTTCTTAAATAGAAGGTGTACGCTTGTTCCATTCTACCTAAAACAGCCGCTTGAATAGAGTGAACACATGGTGAAAGCGAGCTTTCATGAACTGTAAATGGTTCGTAAAAATCAAAATGCTTTTCTAATTGTTGTTTTGTAAAATGATCTTCAAAGAAATAGAATCCTTGTAAGGTGTCTGCTTGTTTAATATAAGGAGAACGTAAAATTCTATCCCATGACCATTTTTGATTAATTGGTCTTTGCGATTTGTCTAAATTGGCAACAGTAATTAACTCTTTGTCTAAAAAACCATCTTGTTGTAAATATACTCCAAGTTCTTCTGAATAAGGGAAGTACATTTTATCGGCTACTTTTTTCCAAGAGGTTAATTCAGCTTCACCT
>JAAURU010000220.1 GCA_012032075.1 Flavobacterium sp. | reverse complement strand
TTTGATGACGCAAATGACATAGAACATTTTGATCCAAATTTAAAAGGCAAACCTAGCGACAATTATTTTAACTGGTATAAAGTTAAACATCTTCCAAACCAAAGAAAAACAAACAACTGGCTTCAACCAATATTAATGCCATTTGAAATAGATTTTGAAGATAGAATTAATAAAATCAAACTAATTGATGATGTAAAAGTAAAACTTACAAACTTAACTTCTGAAAAAGAAGTTGATATATTTCTTGATATGTTTTCTTTAAAAGGTAGATATGAATTTCATAATACTATTTCTCTTGAAATGATTGAAAAGAGAAAAAAATATTCTGATTCTCAAATAGATGAAATTGTAAAAATTTTCAGAAAAAATAAAATTCTTATAGATAAAGAAGCCTTTAAAAAAGATATTTTTGGCTTGATGATTTTTGAAAAAGAAAACAATAATGAACCTTTTGAAAAATATAAAAAGATATTGCAGAACAACTAGGATTACTAGATTGAGATTATACCATCCCTAAAGGGATTTTTATCTAACCTATATCTTTTATCAACCTATATTACATCCCTAAAGGGATTATTATTTAGCTACTATCCTTTATCAACCGATATTGAATCCCTAAAGGGATTATTGCTCATTTACTGGATAGTAGCAACCTATATTTCATCCCTAAAGGGATTGTAATCCATTAATAAAACAAAACAACCAATAGTATATCCCTAAAGGAATTGAAAGCACTTTCTTAGTAGCAATCAAAACAACAAAAAGATTACATAATAAAAATCCCTATAATGATTAGATAGTAGTAACATTAGTAAAACTAACCAACATGTGAATAAAATCTCGTCAGGGATAAGATATTGGTAACTCAAGTAAAACAAACCATGTAAAAATCCCGTTAGGAATATAATATCGATAACCATAATAACACAGAACAACATGTGAATAAAATCCCGTCAGGGATAAGACATTGGTAACTGTTAGGGATAGACATTGGTAACCTAAGACTAAACAACATGTGAAAATCCCTTTAGGGATGATATACTTAGCTAATAAGCTTGAACTTCTAAAGAAACAATATCAAAAATTATAGTACTTTAGTAATCTAAAACGATAACAAATGGCAAACACTTATACACAAATTCACTTACAGTTTGTTTTTGCTGTAAAATACAGAAGAGCATTAATTCTTCCTTCTTATAAAAATGAATTATACAAATATATTACAGGAATTATTCAGCATTATGATCATAAAGTACTAGCTATAAATGGAGTCGAAGATCACATTCATATTTTTATAGGAATGCGATCTACACAATCTGTTTCTGATCTTTTGCAAGATATAAAAGGAGTTCGTCAAAATGGATTAACGAAAATAATTTTCTAAAAACAAAATTTGAGTGGCAAAGTGGTTATGGAGCTTTTCCTATTCCAAATCACATGTTCAAAATGTAATTAATTATATTACATCATAAAAAGAATCATTTAGAAAAGAATATTTGAATTCTTTAAAAGATTTTGAGATAGATTATGATGAAAATTATATCTTTAAAGACTTAATATAATAATTGTCTTGAAATATCATCCCTAAAGGGATTTTAATCATTAATAAATGCAATTTTTCGACTAATATTAAATCCCTAAAGGGATTAAAAAAGCTCAATAACAACTCAAAAGGAATAATATATTCGGTAAGTCTGATACTAAAATGTTTCCAACTCAAATCCACAAGCTCAATAAGAAATTCCATATTGTAACAAACTAATTTTAATCCATTGCAAAAAAGACAAGAACATAATTTAATTTAGCTGAATACTAATCCAATTATATAATGTATCACTAATAAAATTAAGGAAAGTATAAAGAAATTTTATAAAAAAATTCTATAAAATTATAGTCCTAATAGTGTACTATACAATAGTATTCCAAATTTCCATAATAGCAATAGATAAATCCATAATGACAATAGGAAAACTCATAATGACTATGGGGAAATTCATAATGGCAATAGATAAAACCATAATAGTAATGGTGAAACTCAAATTGACCATGGGAAAATCTATAATAGCAATTGGAAAAACTATAATAACCATGGAGAAATCCATAATAGCAATTGGAAAACTCATAATTGACTATCTAAAATTTCTAAAAGCATTTGAGATAAATTATAATGAAAACTAAATCTCTAAGAACTTACTATAAAATAACAAAACCCGATAAGTGATTAAAACGTATCGGGTTTAAAAAAATGCTATAAATATTTAGAAAATCATTTTCTTTGATAAAATTTTTCCTGATTCTGTTTGAATTCGAATCAATAGTATTTGGTTAGTACTCTTAAATGAATCAATTCTTAAGGATTTGTTTTTAATAGTATCGTCATAAAATAAAAGTGTACCAGTAATATCATAA
This sequence comes from Flavobacterium sp., assembly GCA_012032075.1. GTDB lineage: Bacteria > Bacteroidota > Bacteroidia > Flavobacteriales > Flavobacteriaceae > Flavobacterium. The sequence continues at coordinate 4,062 of JAAURU010000220.1, read as the reverse complement.
ATTTCAATTTTATCCATTATTTCTGGATTATCAATAAGTATAACATTATCAGTAGTTGAAATGTCTAAACTTTGTGTTTCTTTAATTTCAGTTTTTGATAATGAATTACAACCATAAGTATAACTTACTACTAGTTTGGGTGCTTTTGAAGCTCCTCCTTCAAAAGAATCAGCCACTCTTTTTGCTGAAGTACTTGTTAAACTAACTCCTGTTCCTTTAAATTTAAAGGCTACAGCATTTCCATCTTGCCAACTAGACTTGTTTACTATATTTTGCAATAATCCTACAAGAGAAGGTGTTCGTTGATTGGTACTACTTTGGTTAATTGTTGACCAAGGGCCTGGTGACCAATTTACAATACCACTATAATAACTCCTTGCACTCACACCATATGTTATTTCTTCAACATATTCTGCAGCATCATCTGTATTTTCAACAGTAATTTGTAATTGTGAAGTGGCAGTGTTTACCTCATCTGCTGTAAATTGGATATAAGCACTGTTAATAGTTGCACCACGTGGAATTTTAATGTTACCAAAGCGCAAACCAATTGTTTGATATTGCAAGTTATTATAACTATCATATACCAATTCTAAATCGGAACTATCAGTATATAATCTTCCATCTTGTGCTTCTTCCACATCATCATCTCCAGTTAAAATAGAAAATGTCTCCGTTTTTGTAAATTGTTCTACATATATGTATTTTTCTGTGGAAGCTGTTCTTCCATTTGTATCTGTGGCAACTACAGTTATTGTTTGTGTTCCTGCACTAAAGTTATAAGTAAAAGCATAAGGTGATGTAGTATCAGTTGCAACTAAACTACCATTTACATACAACTTTGCATTTTGAATACCACTTCCAGCTTGAACAACTCTAACAGCTACATTTACAGCATTACCACTAGTAAAACATTGTCCATTTACAATATTTGACACTTCAATTTGTGGACTAGATTGTTGTGTATTCTTAAAAATCTCAACAACTGAACCATTACTTGGATTCCATACATCTAAATTTGTAGGTAATGTAAACGGATTTGTATTTGAAACAGAACCTACACTATCAGCATTGTCAATTTTTATGGTTCTGGCTTCAATTTTATTTTGGTCAATAAAAATCAATTTGAACTGATTAAATGAACCTGAATTTCTTGTCCATGTTTTATTATCGTCATTTGCTCTTAATGGTGCACCCCAACAACCTTCTCCTAAGTAAACAGTTCCATTTGTGTTTTCTCTAATAAACCCTTCGTCACTTCCAGGTTCTGTAGAAGGTTTTACTGGCCAAGTTGATTTTACAGTGTGCGAATCACAATCTACCACCATTCTAACTTCATTAGTATAAAAAGTTTGTGCCCAAGCATTATAAACACTAGTTCCTTCAGATTTTGCTGCATTGTGTGGGCGCATTGGTTTATGATACTGTGCTCCTTTCCAAATTGTGTTAGCATTAGCTTGTAAATCATTATTTAACCAAGTATTCTGATTTCCTGTAACAGATATTTCAGAATTTAAGGAATACATTCTCACTAGGTTTGCACCAAAAGTAATGGCATAATAAGAATCAGAGTTTGGTGTGTCAAATAAGTTATATATTGTAGAGGCTCCTTCATGATTTCCTCTTACAGGAATAATAGGAAACATTCTACCGTCTGATGCGATTGTTAATTGCCAATCATCAAACCATTCTCTCCATTGCGAATCATTATCACTGTCTGTCATGTCTCCACCAAAGAAAACAGCATGAGGTTTTAGTTTCGCTACTAATTTATTAGCTCTTTGTCTAGGCGTTCTGTTATTTCGAGAATCTCCACCAGCAATAAAAGAAAGACGACTCAAATCGTTTGGGGCTGTTTTAAACCAAAAACGTTGGCTTGTTCCTTGGCTATCTTTAATGACAAAATAATAAGCAGTGTTTGCAGTCAAACCTGATATTCTTGCAAAATTGTTATTCATACCTCTATAAGAAATACTTCTACTTACTGTTTTGTTATTAGGATAAGCATTCCAATCCGTACCAAAATCTGTTGGACCATAATAAACCGTTGGACTTGTTCCAGAAATTTGATTCCAAGCAACCGTAATAGTTGTACTAGGATTGTCTAAAAGAATAATACGATACTTGTCGTTATTACTAAAACCTATACTATAGGTAAGTACTAAAAATAAAATGTAAGTTTTTTTCATAGCTTGTTGTATTTTGTTTGATTGTAAATTTATAGCCAAAACTTACAGCTAAATCTAACTGATTTTAGATTTAATAATTATATAATAATGAACTAAATTATTTAACAAATTGTACTTATTTATTTAATACTTTAGAAAAATAAAAAATGTACTATTGCTTTTAAATAAAAACTATGAATTCTAAAAGTGTGTTTTTTCTTAAACTAGCCGTTTTTACCATTTTTTTGGAAGGGCTTACCAACACATCTTTTGGGATGTTCCTTACCGATCGATTTTATGGTATGAAAATTTGATGAGTCCAATACTAAGCGTTTTCAATGTTAAATGGAGCGAATTTGTAAATGATACAACTGTTGATAGTACAATACAATTCTATATAAAAGGAATTGGCTTATTATATTTAATAGCTTCAATATTCGTTTTAGTATTAAGTGTAAAATCTAATAAATTCATAAAGTGGCTTATAAAATTTATCGCTTTATGGCAATTTATAGTGTTTTTTTTGTTTACCAAAGAATCCTTTTTTCAAATAGGACAATATCTTGAATACAGTTTACAATTAGGGCTACCATTCTTGTTATTATATTATTATTCAAGTTCGTTTTCCTTTAAAAGAATAATTGTTATTTTAAAATGGCTGGTAGGAATTACTTTCTTTTGTCATGGTTTATATGCATTAGGTTTTTACCCAGTTCCAGGAAATTTTATAGATATGACAATAGCAATTTTAGGTATTTCTGAAGACCAATCTAGAGTTGCATTATTAGTAGTGGGCTTTATAGATGTATTAATCCTTCCGCTTCTATTTATAAATAAGACACTAAAAATCACTGCCATTTATGCCGTAATTTGGGGATTTTTAACTGCTTTTGCAAGAATTATTGCAAATTACGTTATAGACTTTCCATTAGAAACGATACATCAATATGGTTTTGAAACTGTAGTTCGTTTGTGTCATGGTATAGGACCACTACTACTTTTATTATGGAATGATAAAACGACTTTTGTATTAAATAAAGAGAATAGAAATTAAAAATTGTATTTTTGAAAAATACAAAATTCTCAATACAAACCTAATGAAAACCCACTTAGCACTACTTAGAGGTATCAACGTCTCGGGACATAATATGATAAAAATGGATGCTTTGAAAAAGGCATTAGAAAACTTTGGCTTTCAAAAATGTCCAAACCTATATACAAACAGGAAATGTTTTTGTGGATTCGGAAGAAGAGAATGGCGTCTTCTGTAGGGTTTCAAATTAAGCAAGAGATTTTTAAAGTCTTTGGTCATGAAGTACCAGTAATTGTTATTAACAAACAAGACTTAGAGAATTGTTTTACAAACAATTCGTTCTTACAAGAAAAAGACTGCGATACGAAAAAATTGTATGTGGCTTTTATTTCTAAGGAATTATCCTCAGGAGTCATGAATGACTTAAAAATGAGTCAGGTAAAACCTGATGAATGTGAGATTGATGGCAATCGCATTTATATTAAATATGCAGTGGGCGCTGGAAAGACAAAGTTTGATCAAAAGTATATTGAAAAGAAATTGAATGTTACAGCAACCATTCGGAATTGGAATACTGTGACTAAATTATTAGAAATGTACACCTAAATATAATCTATTGATTTTCTGTTGCATTGGAATTTCTGATGGAATCTCTTGAAATTACAGACGTATTTTACAGCCCTGATAGGAGTGGCATCCTTTTCTTTTTTTTGTCATCCTGAGCTTGTCGAAGGAAAAAAAGAAAAGATATAGTGGATAGCAGGTGAGATTTTCTGACGAAGGATTATTTTGTGCTTCTAAAAAATTAAAAATATGGTTGATATCACTTTTAAAAATACCACTTTACGCACGGCTGTTGCT
>JAAURU010000219.1 GCA_012032075.1 Flavobacterium sp. | reverse complement strand
ATTAAAAGTAAAACACCTTCTTTTAAACTTAAACTTCCTCTTTTGGGTAGGATTACTAATGGCAATAAAATGAATGCAAAACATAACATCCAATAAATATCATGATTTATAATTCTAACATCAACTTTTGAAATTGGTTTTATGATAGCTGTAATACCTAAAACACTTAAAATATTGAAAATATTAGACCCAATAATGTTACCTATTGAGATATCATTTTCCTTTTTAACAGCAGCAATAATTGAAGAAGCTAATTCTGGAATACTTGTTCCAATTGAAACTACTGTAATGGCAATTACTCTATTACTAACACCAAAACTTTCTGCTACGTTTACAGCTCCTTTGACTAATAATTCTGAACCACCCCATAAAGCAAAACCACCCATTACTAGAAAGGCAAAATCTTCAAATATGACATATTTTCCTCTCTGAAACTTCAGGTATTTCCACTTGTACTTTTTTATTATTTCTAATAAGAATTATTAAAAAAATTGCTAAAACCAATATAAAATAACTCCTTCTAATCTTGTTAAACCACCATCAATAATCAAAAAATGAATAATAATGTTGAAGCAATCATTTTTGTAGGCCAATCGGTAATATAAAAACTAGTATCTACTTGTATAGCATTAATCAATAAGACAACACCTAAAACTAAGCCTATGTTACCAATATTTGAACCAATTACGTTACCCAATGCAATATCTGGAAAACCGTTTAAAGCAGCTTGTACGCTAACAATCATTTCAGGAGCAGAAGTTGCAAATGAAACAACGGTTAAACCCACAATAATTTTTGAAATATTAAGTCGTAAAGAAAGTCCGACTGAAGATTTTAAAAGCCAATTTCCACCTCCGACCAAAAGAATTAGTCCACCAACAATAAATAACAAATCCATATACTAAATTAAGAAATTACACCACTACCTAACACTTCGTCATCTTTGTGCCAAGCTACAAATTGACCTTCGGTAATAGCTGATTGAGGTTCGTTAAACACTACATACATTCCGTTTTCAAACTGATGTAATGTTGCTTTTTGTAAAGGTTGACGATAACGAATACGAGACATTACTTCCATGGTTTCATTAGGTTGTAATGCTAAATCTTTTCTTATCCAATGTATTTCGTCTTTTTTAATAAATAATGCTTTTTTAAATAATCCAGGATGATTAGCTCCTTGACCTGTATAAATTATATTTTTTTCCACATCAGTTTCAATTACATAAAGTCCTTCTTTTGTTCCACCTACGTTCAATCCTTTACGTTGTCCTTTAGTAAAATAATGAGCTCCTTGATGCTTACCAACAGCCTTACCAATTTCATTAGAATAGTCTCTATTTCTAGATGCGTAAGCAAAAGATTCTTCTAAAGAATTAAATTGTGGAATTTCTTGATTAAAGATAGTAGCTTCTTCTGGAACTTCAACAATAATGCCTTCTTTTGGTTGCAATTGTTGTTGCAAAATTCGGGCAAACGTACTTTACCAATGAAACAAAGACCTTGAGAATCTTTTTTTTCAGCTGTAATTAAATCTAATTTCGAAGCGATTTCTCTAACTTCTGGTTTTGTTAATTCTCCTATTGGAAATAAAGCTTTAGCTAATTGTTCTTGTGATAATTGACACAAAAAATAAGATTGATCTTTATTTATATCTTTACCTGCTACTAATTGGTAAACTTTTTCTCCATTATTATCAATCTCACCTTTTCTACAGTAATGACCTGTTGCTACAAAATCTGCACCAAGAGACATGGCAATTTTCATAAAAACATCAAATTTTATTTCGCGATTGCATAAAACATCTGGATTTGGAGTTCTCCCTTGTTCATATTCTTTGAACATATAATCCACAATCTTCTCTTTATATTCTTCAGATAAATCGACTGTTTGAAATGGGATTCCAAGTTTTTCTGCTACTAATAAAGCATCATTACTATCTTCAAGCCATGGACATTCATTTGATATAGTAACCGAATCATCATGCCAATTTTTCATAAATAGACCAATCACTTCATAGCCTTGTTCTTGCAACAAATAAGCTGCAACACTAGAATCTACTCCACCAGAAAGTCCTACTACTACTCTTTTCATTGTAAAAAACTTTTTGTATTATTTTTCGTTTTTGGGTTTTAATTCTGAAGGTACTACTTTCCCATCTTCTTGTTTCTCTACCTTAAAAGTTTTTCTTGTTTCCTTAGATATTTTTTCATTCTTCACTAATTTCCCATTTTCATAAGTTTCCCAATAACCCCATTTTCTATCGTTCTTATATTGCCCTTTTATATTAAGATTTCCTTTTCCATCATAATAAAGAGCTGGACCATTTAACTTTCCCTCTTTATAATTTATTTCTTCTAGTACGGTTTCATTTTCAGCGTATTTTTTATAAATTCCATCTAACTTTCCGTCTTTATAGTTTGATACCTCAGCAAGAGAGCCGTCTTTATAAAAAACTTTTTTGATACCATTTAATTTACCTGTTTTATAATTTTCAAGCGTCATTAACTCTTTACTTTGAAAATGATAATATTTCCATTCTCCATCAGGTAATTTATTTACTAATTTTCCTTCACTAACTTTATTTCCTTTTTGATCATAAAATACTGCATAACAAGAACCATCTCCTTTTGAGAAATCTCTAGTTGCAATTACAGTTCCTGCTTTAGTATCATCAAAATACTTAAATACACCTGTTTCCTTTCCATTTACAAAAGTTCCTTCATATCTTGGACGCTTAGATTTTTCATAAATTCCTTTCCATAAACCATTTCGATTTCCCTTCGCATCCAATTTATTTATATCAACCTGAGAATAAGCGGTTAAACAAAATAGAATAGTAATTAGCTGAATTATAGACTTATTTATTAACATTTGTTAAAGTATTAAAAGGAACTACCCTAAATTATTATAATTTTATTAAACAAAACGAAGATAAAGTTAAACTTTTAACTGATTTTTATCAAATTTTTGTTTAAACCCTTTTTTTTTGTTCAAAGTTTTATACATTTGCTTAAACAAAAAAATTAACGTTTAAACAAAAAAATTAAACACTATGAAAAACTTCGCAAAATTAATCAAATTAACTTTAATGGCTACATTATTTGTATCGCTATTTTCATGTTCAGACGATGACACTGTAGAACCAGTAAACAACAGTATTGCTGCTATAGCATCTCGCGCACCACAATTCACTACTTTAGTAAGTGCACTTGACAAAGCAGGTTTAGTACAAACATTAGACCAAAATGGTCCATTTACCGTTTTTGCACCAACAAATCAAGCTTTTATCGATGCAGGTATTGATGTTAACACAACTAATGTTGATGTTTTACGTCAAGTATTATTAAACCACGTTGTAATGGGAACTAATTTATCAACTGGTTTAACTACTGGTTATGTTAGAACAATGGCAGATGGACCTACTTCAACAGCTAAAAAAATTAGTATGTATATAAACACTTCAAATGGAGTTGTTATAAATGGAGGGCCAAAAGTAACTACGGCTGATATACTAGCTTCTAATGGAGTTATTCATCAAGTTGATAAAGTAATTGCTTTGCCTACAATTGCCACATTTGCAGTTGCAGATTCTGCTACTTTTTCAACGTTAGCTGGATTGTTAACTGCTCAAAACTTAGTTCCTACTTTACAAGGCACTGCTGGATCTCCATTTACAGTTTTTGCACCAACGAACACTGCATTTACAACTTTTGAAAGTCAAAACCCAGGAGTACTTGCTAGTTTAACTTCTGCTCAAAAAAACTGCTGTACTTACTTATCATGTTGTTGGAGGAGCAAATGTAATATCTACTGCTATACCAACTAGTCCAATTACAACACTGGAAACTGGAACGTTTTCTATAACAGGCACAACTATAACTGACGAAGCTAATAGACAAACTGGAATAATTGTAGTAGATGTTCAAGCATCAAATGGAATCATTCATGCAATTAATAATGTTCTTTTACCTTCACTATAAAAAAAATATAGATAAAGTTAAAGTCATTAATATTAAGAATCCCGATTTTGAAATCGGGATTTTTTATTTCCTAATTCTTCAGCTCTTTTATTTGCTGCTTCTACACCAGATTTAATGGCAACTTCTATTGAATTATAATCAAAAACTTTCAATGCAGCTTCTGTTGTTCCTCCTTTTGAAGCTACTTTTTTTATCCATTCTACATGAGACAAATCACTTCTATTTTGCAATTGCACTGCTCCAATAAAGGTTTGGCTTACTAAAAATTCTGCTTCCGATTTTGAAAACCCTAAATCTATTGCCGATTGTATCATAGCATTCATGAAATAAAACACATAAGCAGGACCACTTCCTGAAACAGCAGTGGTAGCATTTAACATTTGTTCTTTATCAATATATATTGACTTTCCTGTAGTATTAATTAAATTTTGGATTATAAATAATTCTTTTCTATCCACAGTTGGAGACGCACAAAAAACTGTCATTCCTAAGCCTATTTGAGTAGGTATATTTGGCATTGAACGAACTACTTTATCACAGCCTAATTTTTCTTGTATTGATTTTAAAGTAACACCAGCCATTACAGATAAAATTAAATGTTCTTTCCTTATAAAAGGCTTAATTTCATTTGCTAATAAACTGAAATCTTGTGGTTTTACAGCTACAATGATAATATCTACATCGAAAATACTTTTACTTGGTGTTTTATGAAAATTGTTTTTATCAATACTAAAAAGAGTCTTCTCACCAATATCGCTTCGAGTTAATACAGTGATATCACTTGGTGCAATAAATCTTGAGCTTACAAAACTATTTGCATAGGTTTGTCCCATATTTCCATATCCAATTATTAATGTTTTCATGAATTATTAGTTTTTTAAGTCTAAATGATTTGATTTGGTTTAAAGATATTAAGGAATTTAAAATTGCAAAAAAAGGAGTAGTTTATCACAATTTCTTGACTATTGTTTAAAAAAAATCCCTGCAATTTGCAGGGATAAATTAATGTTATTTTTTGTTTGCTTTTTTTTGAGCTTCTGCTTGTTCCATCATTTCTCTCATTTTTCTTTGAAACTTACTTTCGCTTTTTGGCTTAGCTTTATTCTCTTGTATTTGAGCATGAATTTTATCTTCTTTAACTATATAGTTTTTAATAACTAACATAATACCAATTGTAATTAAATTAGAAATAAAATAATATAATGATAAACCAGAAGCATAGTTATTAAAGAAAAACAACATCATTAATGGAGATATATAAATCATTATCTTCATTATTTTACCCATATCTGGCATTCCTTCATGAGTTGGAGTACTCATTTGTTGGTCTCCCGTTGTCATTTTCATATAGAAAAAGATAGCAATAGAAGCTAAAATAGGAAACAAACTCACATGACTTCCATATAATGGAATGTGAAATGGTAACTGATAAATACTATCGTAAGAAGATAAATCGTTTGCCCAAAGGAAGCTTTTTTGTCTTAAATCAAACATCGATGGAAAAAACTGAAATAAAGCATAAAAAACAGGCATTTGCATTAATGCTGGTAAACAACCCGCCATAGGATTTACTCCAGCTTTTGAATACAGTTTCATTGTTTCTTGTTGCTTCTTCATTGCATTATCTTTGAATTTTTCATTCAATTCTGCAATTTCAGGACGTAACACTTTCATTTTTGCCTGAGAAACATAAGATTTATAGGTAATTGGAGACATTACTATTCGTACTAAAATAGTAAATATAATAATCGCGATTCCATAACCAATCCCAATACTTGAAATAAAACCAAAAACTGGAATGAATATATAACGGTTAATCCAACCGAAAATTCCCCAACCTAATGGCATTATTTCATCTAAATTTTTATCATAATCATTTAAAATTTGATATTTAGCTGGACCATAATACCAATTCATATTGTAATTTAAAGCTCCATTTTTACTTCCAATGGAACTTGAGCAATAAAGTTTTTAGTAAATATAGTATCAATTTCTTCGTCATCTACTAGATTATCAGAAACAAGCTTCGCTGATTTAAAAGGAGTATCTGTTAATAAAATTGAAGTAAATAAATGTTGTTTAAAAGCTATATAGGTTACATCTATAGCAGTATCTTCTCCATCTTTAGCAGCATTCAAATAATCATCTTTTCCACCTTCATATTCGAATACTAACTCAGTATATCTATTTTCATAAGAAATACTTTTCTCGTTTCGGTAAGTTTTTAATTGCCATTCTAAATCGATTGGTTTTGAAGTATTTATTACATTTTCTAAACCTTGCGAGCGAATTGCAAAATCAAGCATATAATCTTTTGGTTTCAATACATAACGATATTCTAAAAATTGGGTTGGACCAGCTTTTAGCTGCATTGTAAGCACTTGATTTTCTCCTTCTTTTGTAAGTTTTGGTTCAAAAAACAAATCTGAAGTATGTAACACTCGATTATCAGAGTATTCAAAGCTAAATCAAAATTTAGCAATTGTTGATT
>JAAURU010000218.1 GCA_012032075.1 Flavobacterium sp. | reverse complement strand
TCTTCACATTTATTAATAAACAATTTATGAAATACTTCAAAAACAGTCTCAGAGGCCATTTTACTTGAAAATTCTTCTGTATCTGAAGCTTTTTCATCACCTATAATTTTAAATTTATTATCAAATTCCTTCACACCATCAGAACGTAAAATGCTATAACAAAAACTATGAAATGTTCTTACTGTTAAACCATCTATCCATTTGAACTTTTTTGCCAATTGCGACGATGTGCGTCTTTTTCTTTTTTTGCTAGCTTTTTATCAAATATTATGCGTTCATAAGCACCAGAAGTATCAGCAGAAATAATTAAACGGTCAATCATTTCATGAGTAGCATTTTTAGTAAAGGTAATGGCTAAAATATTTGAAGGACTTACTTGTTTTTCTTCAATTAAATACCTAATCTTTTGTAATAGCGTTTTCGTTTTACCTGAACCAGCTCCAGCTAAAACTAATAAACGCTTTGATTCACTAATAACAGCTTCTTGCTGTTTTTCGTTTAAATCTTGTAAAAGAATAGATGAGTTTTCCAATTGTGATGTTTTTATTTTCTTCCAAAATCAGCAGGATTTTCACCCCATGCTTTAGTTTCCCATTTTAATAATTCATTTTCATACATATTGTTTTCCAACCATGTTTCTGCTCTTTTCAGCATTTCAAATAATTTGTTATTTTCTCACTTTGTAGATGGTTAGTTCTTGCCTTTTTATCTCGAATCCAACCCAATGCAATTTTACTATCTGAATAAATAGGTATATTCCATTTCAATTGTTTACACAAAGCTAAAGCATGAACTATAGCTAAAAACTCAACCATATTAATAGTGCCTTCTTCTAAAGGACTTATATGAAATAATACTTCTTTTCTTTTAAAATTAATACCTTGGTATTCTACAATTCCTGTGTTATTATTCTATGCACCATCTACAGCAATACTATCTTCAATAGGTGAGCCTATCAAAAGTAATTCTTCTTTAGATAATTTACTATCTATTTTAGAAAAAAAAGTGAGTATTTCCTTTTTTGTGATTGAAATCAAAGCTAACAAATTAATAATCCTATAAGTTTCCCTTAGTTGAACAATTATCTTAACTTACCTCAATAATTTTTATTTCTTCTTCACTCAAACCATACAATTCATAAACCATAACATCAATTTCCTTATCTGTAGTGTTTATTTATTCTTGTAGGCTTTGTGCTTCTGTTTTTGGTTTCAAAAACTTCCATCCTTTGATATAATGCCATTTGTTAAGAGGTCTCTAATTTTGATATAGTAAACGGTTCTATTTATTTATCCAAACCTACCAAAAATAAACCATTTTGGCAATAGGAGTATAGGTATTTCTACCTGTTTTTAGAAAAGTAACTAAATATACGAGGTGAGAAGTTAGAAGTTAGAAGATGAAAGTTTGAAAAGGCAAAGGGTTTAGATCTTGTGTTTTTTCTTTATAGAAGTTGTTTCAGGTTTCAGTTTTGAAGTTATAGGTTTTGGAACTTTCTAGTTTCTGCTTTTCTGCTTTCTAGTTTAAGTTTTCTAGTTTCACAAACATGACAACAGACAACTCTTAAAACCCTTCCAAACGTAACATTTTATCGCATACCTTTTACCTAATATTCTATATCCTTCAGAATTAAAATGGGCTCTATCTTGTGAAGGACAGTCTTTTGAAGAAATAATATGAGCTGTGGGAATTACTGTTGGCAATTCATTAATTATTGTATTCATTTTAGCACAACAATTTTCTTCAACTGAAACTAATTCTCCTGCTAAAAGTGGTACTTCATTTGCTTGTAAAGTTAAATCTTTAAGCATGTCGTTATAAATTTTGGCAACATAAGTCAACCATTCAACTTGTCCTGTATTAGTTTCACCTTGGTGTAAAAGTATTCCTTTTATGACTCCCTCTTTTTGCGCTATTTTGGCTAAATTCGTGAAATATTCATAAGGATTACCATTGTAACTTGCCACCTTGTTAGCAAACTATTTTGCATTGTTTTTTGAAGTGTATTTTTTATATATATCTTTATCAAACAAACGAATATCACTGCCTCCAACAGCAACATTAATAATTCCTATTGAAATACTATCTGGCAAATTTTCAACCATAGTTTTTCCAAAATAATCGACTAAAGACAGTTTTGTTTTGCATTGACAAGTAGGTGTAACTGCAGGATACCATTTTTCTTTTTCTCGATTAAGATTTGGGCAACCCATAGCTTGAAGTACTTTAAAACGAGGTATTGTAATGGTGTCTTGTGCTTCAATTATACCTTGTCCTTCCATATTCGATTGACCAAAACAAAGATAAATATGAAAATTAGGGTTTTGGGCAATACTATTATTACATAATAACAAAAGATTTAAAAACACTATACATTTTACTATTATTTTTTGAGTATAATCCATGTTATTAATGATTTTCAAATTCATTCTTCTAAGATATGTAAAATACAACTAAAATGAAAATCAAAAACTTTCGAGAATAATCTTCAAAATTTACTTAGTTATATTGTACAAAAATACTTGAAATCAATTTTTTACTAATTACAGCTAAAGGATTTATTTTAAATGAATTGTAATTATAGAATACTATCAAATTCACTTGCTATGGGTTCAATCATAGTTTGATTATTCCTAAGATGCCTGTATTTTGATAAGGCTTTGTAAATTTCTATTCGGGCTCTATTAATGCCACCTATTGGTTTATGGCTTTGTAATGCATTTGCAGGTGAAAAGGAAAGTTGCTCTGCTAAATCATAACGTTCTTTAGTAGTAAAAGTTTGCTTTGGAATTTCAATTTCGGCTACTTTAATAAATGGACTTACTTCCAATTTCCATTCCATACCAGCATTTTCAATAGGAGTGGTTTCCTCAGAAACATAAAATTGTATAAAAAAATCAAAGGTTGCATTTTCTTTTTTAAGATGATTACTCATGTTAGTAGTTAAATAATCATCGGTTAAAACATCAGGAAGCACACTACTGGTTATTGAAGTTGGAACAATTTTATATTTCACCATTTTACCATTGAACATGTAAGGAGTAGTACTCCAAAAAGTAATATCAAACGGACTTGTATCGTTTTTTTGCCGTTTTTAAGGCTGTCTAAAATAGATTTATTGCCTGTTACTATAAACTTAAATACTAAAAATAAGGGATGCAATTTGATAGAATAGTAAACAGCATCTCTAAAAAGTTTAACTGTACCTAAAGGCATTGTAGGATGAGACATTAATACAAAATCTTGCGTTTGTTTTTCATCCAAAGAAAACCGTTCTCCATCTACACCTAAAATTTTAATAGCAAAACCTCTAAAATCTTTTATATTGTCTGGTTGTAGTTTACCACTAGCATTAGATATTCTAATCCATGCTTTGTAAGTTGCACTTTTTTGAAAAACCCCAACATTATATATTTCTGGTAGTGTATCTAGCACTTTAAAATTTGCTTTTAGTAAGCCTAAGGTTTTGGGATGAGCATCTCTTTTCGTTTTCCCTTTTTCGTAATCTTTCTCCATTTTATTTTGAAGAATAGACTGCATTTCGTGTAATTATTTTTTTCAGTTGTCATTTTAGTATTTTTATTGGCTTTGGTCTATACAATATATTTATCAAACAGATTTAATGTAGTATATTTAAGTTGAGAAAATTTACATTTTACAAATAATATTTAACGATGTAAACTTATATAGAGCAAATCAACTTAAAACAAACTTTTCTCTATTATCTATTATCTATTCTCTTTCTTCTTACTTAATATTAACTAGACAAAAGCCATTTATTTTAAAATGTAATGTTTTTTTAACTATAAAGATATTGATTAAAGTTTTGAAACTAAAAAAATATCCCTTTTTTGATTTTAATAGTATTACTTTATCAAAAGATATAATTTTAGGATAAACTAAAACGATTTCGTAACTATTTACATGATTTTTTGGGGTAACCCAATAAAAAATAGGGTAAAAAATGTAAATTGCAATTATAAAAAATATGTAACTTTGTAAAAATTATACTACCTATGAGCTATTACAAAATTAATGACCTTGAGAATTATTTTAAAATGTATAAAAAGTCGGTCCGTGAACCGAGAAAATTTTGGGATAAAATAGCCGATGAAAATTTTAGCTGGTATCAAAGATGGGATAAAGTTTTTGAATTTGATATTGAGGAAGCGCAATTTAAGTGGTTTACCAATGCTAAAGTAAATATTGCAAAGAATTGTATTGATCGTCATTTGAATAAAAGAGGTGATAAAACGGCTATCATTTTTGAACCAAATAATCCCGAAGAAACTGCTAAACACATTACTTACAACGATTTGTACACTAATGTTGCCAAAATGGCTAATGTATTAAAATCGCAAGGCATTAAAAAAGGGGATCGCGTTTGTATTTATTTACCAATGATTCCAGAATTAGCTTTTGCTGTTTTAGCTTGTGCCAGAATTGGTGCCATACATTCTGTTGTATTTGCAGGTTTTTCATCAGATGCTTTATCTTCTAGAATAAATGACAGTACCTGTAAATTAGTAATTACTTCCGATGGTGCTTTTAGAGGAAATAAAATAATTGATTTGAAAGGAATTGTTGACGAAGCCTTAAAAGATTGTCCTACAGTTGAAAAAGTTTTAGTGACTAAAAGAACTAACGGAAGCATTTCATTAAAAGAGGGTCGTGATTTTCTACTGCAACCACTATTAGATGAAGCTTTAGATACTCATGTAGCAGAAATAATGGACGCAGAAGATCCTTTATTTATTTTATATACATCAGGTTCAACTGGAAAACCAAAAGGAATGGTTCACACTACTGCTGGTTACATGGTTTATACTGCTTATACCTTTAAAAACGTATTCAATTATGAAGAAGAAGATGTGTATTGGTGTACAGCAGATATTGGTTGGATAACAGGTCACTCTTATATTTTATATGGCCCACTTTTAAATGGTGCTACTACAGTTATGTTTGAAGGAGTTCCTTCATATCCTAATTTTAGTCGCTACTGGGAAGTGATACAAAAACACAAAGTAACACAATTCTATACTGCTCCAACAGCAATTAGAGCGCTATCTAAAGAAAGTGTGGACTATGTTAAAAGATTTGAACTGAATTCTTTAAAAGTTATAGGATCTGTTGGTGAACCTATTAATGAAGAAGCTTGGCATTGGTATAATGACCATGTAGGAGGAAAACGTTGTCCATTAGTAGATACATGGTGGCAAACCGAAACAGGAGGTATTATGATTTCTCCAATTCCTTTTGTAACACCTACAAAACCAACGTATGCTTCTTTACCATTACCAGGAATTCAACCTGTTTTAATGGATGAATTGCGTAATGAGATTGAAGGTAATCAAGTTACTGGAAGTTTATGTATTAAATTCCCTTGGCCTTCAATGGCTAGAACCATTTGGGGTGATCATGAGCGTTATAAAGAGACGTATTTCTCACAATATCCAGGAAAATATTTCACTGGAGATGGTGCTTTACGTGATGAAGTAGGGTATTATAGAATTACTGGTAGAGTAGATGATGTCATTATTGTTTCAGGGCATAATTTAGGAACAGCTCCTATTGAAGATACCATAAACGAACATCCAGCAGTTGCAGAAAGTGCCATTGTAGGCTTTTCACACGATGTTAAAGGAAATGCCTTGTACGGCTTTGTAATTTTAAAAGAATCTGGAGAAAGTAGAAATCAGGATAATTTAAGAAATGAAATCAATAATTTAATTTCAGATAAAATAGGACCAATTTCTAAATTAGATAAAATCCAATTTGTTGATGGTTTACCAAAAACGCGTTCTGGAAAAATTATGCGTAGAATTCTACGTAAATAGCAGAAGGAAACGATACTAACTATGGAGATACAAGTACCTTACTTAATCCAGAATGTATTGAAGGAATAAGAGAAGGTAAATTGTAAAACAAATATTATAATATGAAAAGACTGCTTTTGCAGTTTTTTTTTTAAAAATATAATAATTACTATTAAAAAGAGTAAATTTATTGTTCTTTAATTCATTGAAAATGCAAATAATTAAATCAAGTATTCCTAATGAATCTTTACTAAATAAAACCAATTTTAACTTTGATTATATTGATAGTTATCAAGGCTTTATAATGGATAAAACGAATGAAATTACTATACTTTCAATTTTAAAAGCTTTTTTTAATTCAAGTCCAAAATGGATTGAAACGCTATTTACTATTAGAAATAAAATTGTTGGTTTAATAGGGCTAAAAACAAGTCAAAATGTAAAAAACAAACAAGAAATAATAAATAATTTAAAAGGAGTACCAAATGAACAAATAGGGCTTTTTAAAATTTTGAAGCTAATACTAATGAAATCATTATGGGTGAAGATGATAAACATCTTAATTTTAGAATTTCATTGTTCTTAAAACAATTAGAAACTGATGCAATAAAAAAACAAATTACCATAACTACAGTTGTTATTTACAATAATTGGTTTGGTA
>JAAURU010000217.1 GCA_012032075.1 Flavobacterium sp. | reverse complement strand
TTAAAATTGTAATATCGGATTCCGTGTTACAACCAAAATTTCCATAGTTTACAGTAATTGCGTCACGAATAGGTTCAGGTACTAAACTCATTTTTTTAACTGCTACAATGCGAGAACCAACTGTACAAAGATTAATATACCAACAAATTAAAGATTCCCAAGCGACTCCACCTCCCGAAAGTTCTCCTTGTCCTCGTCCTGCTGTTCCTGTTGTTCTGAAAATTTGAGTTAGATAATCTCCTAAATTTAAAAGAGCATTTTCGTCAAAGTTTTCTCCAAGTATTCTTTGAATCTCAGGTTTCCAAATAGTCCAACTCTTATTAAAAGTATTAGTGGTAAATAAACTTTGGACGGCTTCTTTTCTATGTAATTCAGGGATATTATCGTACATTCTAATTGAAATCAAATTTTTATAATCTTTACAAATATACAATTTTGCTTCTAAAATAGCTTTTATAAAAAGTTGAATTGTTGTTTAATTAGAGAGTTGGAAAAATTCAAGCTCTTTTGGTTTTTAGCGTTGAATTTGTAGGGTTGAAAAACAAATGTACTTGATGTGCTATGGCGTTAAAGGGTTGCTGTAACTATACTCTATTCTCTTTCTCAATTCTCTATTCTCTATACTCTATACTCTATACTCTATTTTCTATTCTCTAAACTCTATAATCTATTCTCTCCTCTATTCTTTTTCATCAACATAATCTTGCAAATAAGCAAAACGTGGTGTTAGTTTACCATTTCAGTCATTTTGGCTCTTGCCAAAACACCATTTGCATCATTATTATAAAAAGCAGGAATAACATGTTGTAAAAACATTTCACCAAAACCTTCACTTGCATCTTTTGGCAATTCACAAGGTAAATTATCAACAGCCATAACCCAAATTGCAGCAGGATGTGATAAAGGAACTTCTTTATGCTCACTTGGTAAATAACCATAAACAGGGTTGGCAATGGTACTTGCTCTTAAGGTACAAGCAATAGGGCCATCAATATCACAAGAAATATCAGCAACCACTTTCAACTTACATTTTGCAGCACGTAACATTTCCTTAGACAAAATTACGGGTGCATTATTTCCGTGAAAGTGACCAGCCATAAAAATATCAGAAACATTTGAAAATTTTTCAAAATCCGATTCGTATTCGGTTGGATTATTATAAAAATCAAATTTATCTAAAACCTTACCGTCTTTTCTTTTATTGTAATCTAAAACATCAATTAAAGTATAAATAGGTTCAGCATACGTTTTGGTTAAATAATTTTCAACCGAAACATGTTTTATTTTCATAGCATCGAGCATTTCTTTTGCTCCATGAGCCACTTTACCACTTCCGGTTAAAACAATTTTTATATAAGGTAATGGGTTGCGCTTTAAACGCTCAATTAAAGCTCTTTGATCGGGTAAATCTTCAGCATTAGCCAAATTAAACAAATCATATTTTATTCCAAAAGCTTTAATTCCATTATAAGCTCCTACGATTCCAGCATAACGACCAAAACCTATCAATCTTCCATTAGTTGAATCAACAATAGTTTCATGATCATACAATTCAATATTTTTCTCTAAAATAGCTTTAAGTAACTTTCTATTATAAGGTTGCTTTTTAATAGTATGAGAAAAGAAAAAATACTTTTTATTTGGAATTAAATCGTTTATTGGCACTTCTTTCACTCCTATTAAAACATCACAATCGGAAAGATTGTCAGAAACTTCAAATCCTTTTTTTTTGTACTCCTCATCAGGAAAAATACGTATATCTGAAGCCTCTATTTTAATTGTAGCATCTGGAAATTGCTTTTGAAAATTTACTAGTTCATTGGGTGAAAAAACAACACGTCTGTCTGGTGGATTCTTACGTTCCTTGATAATTCCAAATTTCATTTGTTAGGTTTATGTATAGAAAAGGTTAATCGTGTTACAAATATAACATTATAGAAATACAAAAACAATATTTTTTTAATGGAAAAAATGATGTAATTTTGGCACAGTTTTAGAAGTAGTGTTCAGTGTTCAGTATTCAGTGTTCAGAATGCAGAATGCAGTATTAAAGATTGAGAGTTTAGAAAGATAGAAGTAAGAATATAATTATAGACTTCTTTTTATTTTACTAATTCTAATTTCTGGTTTCTAATTTCTAGTTTCTGACTTCTGATTTCTAACTTCTAAATTCTACCTTCACATGGGGTCGACTGGTTTTGACAGCGAGTGGAATTGATTAGTAAGCACGTCGAGCCAAGTATGGTAGGCTCGTAAATATCTGCTATACAACTTTTAAACGGCGAAAATAATTACGCTTTAGCTGCTTAATCTGAATTATAGTAAGATTTGCCTAGTTCCGACAAGGTTGGAAAGCTAGATTCACCTCGAATCCTTGGTTTATGGAGTTTGATTCAGGTGAACCGTAAAAGTAAACCTAGGAAAGGTAAAGCTTTAAATCCTTTCTGACAATTATAAAGCTAAGCAAAAAGTGGCTGTTTTGGTCTAGCTTTTTGTCGAAAATTTAAACAGAAACTAAACGCGTAGAAAGCTCTTCGATTGCTTGTTTGGACGAGAGTTCGATTCTCTCCGACTCCACAGAAACAAATTCAAAACAAACTAAAAGCCTGTAAATCATAAGATTTACAGGCTTTTTTGTTTTTCATAGTATTCAAATTATTCATAAAATCTCAAAAGGTTAATGGTAAAATTGGTTTTCAAAAAAAAATATAAATCAAGGTAATCAAATTTAAAATTAGACCAACCAAAGTAAGTTTTTTAAAAGTTAAGCATATTGAACAAATAAAAATAAAAATAAAAACTAATTTGATAATTGTATTATGTCAGGAAAAAATTAAACTCAAATTAATTTATGTTTTTTTTAACATTTTAATAAGCAACCTTTTTAAGTTTTTTGCGTTCTATAATTGTATTTTGTTTAATGATTTTTAAAAAACATAAAACATTGTTTTAATAAAGAACCGGTAATTTATTAAGAAATGCTTTTTTTAAACAAGATAGAAACAAACAAATATTAATTAAAAACAAACTTATGAAAAATTCAATCAAATTTTTAGGTATTGCATTATTGCTACTATTTAATGTAAGTTGTTCAAATGAAGAACTTGAGACTGAAAACATTCAAACAACTGAAGACAAGTCTATTTCAGACTACATAGCTTCAAAATCAGAATACTCTGATATTGCCGAAGCGTTTAAGATGACAGACTTTAATTCATATTTAGAAAATGAAAACGCACGTTTATTTGGTTCTTACACTTTCTTTTTACCAACTAACGAAGCATTTCGTACTTTTTTAAATGAAAATGGTTTTTCAAGTTTAGCTGCTGTTCCACCTGCTGCTTTACGTGAAATTTTAGCTAATCACTTATTAAATACTAGATTGTTTGCCTCTCAAATACAAACAGGTTATGTTAGCACAAATGCATCTGGACCTAATAATTCAAAAATAAGTATGTATCTTGATACATTCAAATGGAATAAAAATTAATGGTTCTGTAAATGTTATTAGACCTAATATAAGAGTATTTAATGGTGTAATTCATGTTGTAGATAAAGTAATTTCAATACCTACTGTTGTTACTCATGCTGTTGCCAATCCTAATTTTACAAGTTTAGTAGCTGCTTTAACAAGACAAGGAAATACAACTGATTTTGTTTCAGTATTAAGTAGTAATGGTCCATTTACCGTTTTTGCTCCAACTAATGATGCTTTTGGCAGTTTATTAACTGAATTAAATACAACTTTTGGTGCTATTCCAGAACCAGTTCTTGATAAAGTTTTAAAATATCATGTAGTAGCTGGAAATGTAAGATCTACAGATTTACCTGCAAGTGGTTCTGTGATTCCTACAATAGCTGGTAATACACCTGGCACTTCTTTTACTTTGTTAACTTCTCCAACTATACGTTTAAAAGATGCTAACAATAGAGAGTGTCCTATAATTGCTACAGATGTACAAGCTTCTAATGGAGTTATACATGTATTAAGTAGAGTTTTATTACCAAATTAACATTTTTTAAAAAATTGCTAAAAAAACCCTGTAAAAATAATTTTACAGGGTTTACTATATATCTATTTATAAACTAAAAGCTGAAAAAAGAATTAATACCGAATCATCTTTTTCAGAACCTTCTACAAAAATCATCAGTTCTTCAAGTTCATCATTTTTATTTGTTTTCATTAAGAAACTCGCTTCTTTACCTCCATCTGAAAATTTCATTAATTGTTCTAAATTCTTGTTCTTTTTGTATTTACTTGCTATTACTTTCATATCTTTTCCTAAATCTTCATTTGAAGTAGAAAAATCTTTACAAATTCAATCTTTTTTAAAAAATTTACTATTTTCTTTTCATCTTCATTTGCTCCTTTTTCGCTTATTTTAATATCTGAAAATAAATCTTTATTGATTACAAAAGAAGAAACCTCTTTATTGTTTTCTAACTTACTAAAGGATTGTGAAAAATAATCGATGTGGAAAATAAAAAAACCACTGTACTTAAAAAATTTTTCATAATATTCGTTTTTATTGTTAATGATACTTTAAAGACGAATGGAAAAACTTTTTGTTACATTTACTAAAATAAAATTCCATGAACAAACAAATTTATTCATGGAATTTTCAAATAAATAACCAAGACTCAAACAAACAATTTTATTATTTAATTCAAGAATTTAGGCTTTATTGTTAACATTACCCAAGCCCAGTTTTGTAAATTTGAAGAAGCCTCTTTTGTGGTTCCTTTCAATTCATACATTCCATCATTTGCAAATAATTGAGAATAACCTATGGCTAATCCTGCACCTTTCAGCTTAGTTGCAAAAACCAAATCAATTTCATTTCCTAACGATTTTTCTCCACTGGGTAATGCTTCAGCTCCACTAAAATTTAAAAATGAAACAGAAAGATTCGATTTTTCACTAAAAATAAATTTAGCATTGGCATGCAAATCTACCAAACCAATTGAGTTGGCATGATTACCTACATAAAAATAATCCATTAATCCATTAAATTTGTGATTTGTACCATATAATGGGAAAAATGCTGCTGTATCGTCTTTTTGACCACTAATAATTTCAGCTCCTAATCCTAAAACAACTTTAGCAGTAGCTTTATAACTTAAATCAAGACTTGCTAAGTAAGCATTAGCTTTTATTTCATTTTGTCTTTCTCCTGTTTGATAAAAAATATTACTTTCTAAACCAAATTTATCTTTTTTATAAGCTAAATGTGTTCCTGTTGTTACAAGACTGCTTGTTGTACCAGCCGAAACTCCTCCTACTAAATCTTGAAATGTGGTATTCAATGCTAAAAAGCTTGCTGAAAATGTTGTCCATTCTTTTTTCAAATAGGCATATTGCATAGCCTTATAGGTAAAAAATCCTGCTGTATTAAAATCTGTACCAACTGATGAAAAACCAGAAATATCAGCTTTATCTTGATTAAAAGCGAAAGCTAAATCAAGCATGAATTTATCTTTTCTATATTTAATCAATGCTGCATCATGATTTCTTGCTTGTTGCACCCATCCTACACTACCTAAAATTCTTTCATCATCATAATCTATAGTTTGTCTTCCCAATTTTGTTGACCAATTATTTGAAATTTTATAATCTACCCAAGCTTCAAAAACTCCAAAAGAATTATTAACATCTTGTGGCAATAATTGACGATTTTCTCCCCAAGTATATACATCTTGAATACTTAAATAAAACTGGTATTCATCTGCTTTATATCCAGCATTAAGTCTAACTCTTGTTGATGTACCAAATCCTGCATCTGTATCATCAGGAATAAGATTACCAAAACCATGACGAAATTCTGTTCGTGGTCTAAATTCTCCATCCAATGAAAATTGTGCATTTGCAAATTGAGTCATTAATGCAAAAAAGGCTATTTTTAAATAAGTTTTTTTCATATTTAATTATTTAGTTGTTAGTTAATAGTTGTTTTTTTAATGTTCTAAAAAATCGATAAGATGTTTTCTGTATTTGTAATAATCGTTATGCTCTAAAACTGATTTTCTTGTTCGTGGTCTTTCAAAATCAATGTTTAATATGTCTCCTATTTTTGCTTTTGGACCACTCGTCATCATCACTACTCTATCAGCTAAAAAAATAGCTTCATCTACATCGTGAGTAATCATTACAGCAGTAATTTTTTCTTTGTTCCAAATTTCAATTAGAATATCTTGTAATTCTCCTCTAGTTAAAGAATCTAACATTCCAAAAGGTTCATCTAATAGTAATACTTTAGGTTTTATAGCAAATGCCCTCGCAATCCCAACGCGTTGCTGCATTCCTTGAGATAATTCGTTTGCTTTTTTATTAAAAGCCTCTTCTAAACCTACTTTTTGAAGGTAATATTTGGCAATATCATTTCGTTGTGATTTAGTGGCATGAGGAAAAACTTTATTTACCCCTAATAAAACATTATCTAGTGCTGTCATCCAAGGCATTAAACTAGGTGATTGAAAATAACACCTCTATCTGG
>JAAURU010000216.1 GCA_012032075.1 Flavobacterium sp. | reverse complement strand
AAACCAGGTGCTTTGACTGCAGCAATTTTTAGTGCGCCACGTAACTTATTGACAACCAATGTTGATAAAGCCTCGCCATCAACATCTTCTGCGATAATCACCAATGGTTTGCCAGATTGTGCTACTGGTTCAAGAATAGGTAGTAATTCTTTTAAAGAAGATACTTTTTTGTCATATAAAAGAAGGTACGGGCTCTCTAATTCTGCCTCCATTTTTTCAGGATTGGTTACAAAATATGGAGATAAGAAACCTCTGTCAAATTGCATTCCTTCTACTACATCAACATAGGTATCAGTTCCTTTGGCTTCTTCAACAGTAATGACACCTTCTTTGCCTACTTTTGCGAAGGCATTTGCAATTAATTCACCAATAACTTCATCATTGTTAGCTGAAATCGAAGCGATTTGTTTTATTTTTTCTGAATCACTTCCTACCACTTTAGCTTGTTTGGCCAAATCACCTACGATAGCTTCCACAGCTTTGTCAATTCCACGTTTCAAATCCATTGGATTTGCTCCTGCAGCGACATTTTTCAGACCTTCTTTTACAATAGCTTGTGCTAAAACAGTGGCAGTTGTAGTTCCATCGCCAGCCACATCTGATGTTTTAGAGGCTACCTCTTTCACGAGTTGAGCGCCCATATTTTCAAGCTTATCTGATAATTCAATTTCTTTAGCAACTGTTACTCCATCTTTTGTAACTGTAGGTCCACCAAAAGATTTTGAAATAATTACATTTCTTCCTTTTGGACCTAGAGTTACTTTTACTGCATTTGCTAATGCATCTACACCACGTTTTAATCCGTCACGTGCTTCTATATCAAATTTTATATCCTTTGCCATTTTATTTTTTGTTTAAATTGTTTGAAATTTTAATATTTTAAAGTTGGTGTGCAATTTACAGTTTAGAAAATTATACTGATTAAAGAATAGCATATATTTCATCTTCTCTCATAATCAGGTAATCTTTTCCTTCATATTTAAACTCTGTACCAGAATATTTACCATAAAGAACAACGTCTCCATTTTTTACTGTCATGGTATAGTCTTTTTTACCATTTCCTACAGCAACAACAATTCCTTTTTGTGGTTTTTCTTTTGCAGTATCTGGAATGATAATTCCTGAAGCAGTTGTAGTTTCTGCTGCCATTGGCTCAATTACAACACGATCTGAAATAGGTTTAATTTTTAATGACATATTTTTATAAATTTTAATTAGTTTTATTTTGTTTCTTATTTTTCAGAAATTATGCCAAATGTTATTTGTGCCATTTTTTCTTAAATAAAAATGCCAGCACTGACAGGCTGGCATTTTATATGTCTTATTCAAATAAATTATTTTGAAGTTTCTTCTGTTTTTGCAGGAGTTTGCTCTGTTTTTGCAGGAGTAGCTGTTGCAGCGGGTTTATTAGCATCTGCTCCTGTTGGTACAGTAGTAGTAGGAATACTTGTTTCATCATCTCCTAATACTTTAGCTCCACTAGCATTTCCACCGCTAAATGATAATGTAGATAATAATATAAGTGCAATTAAAATTCCTCCTAACGTCCAAGTACTTTTATCTAAAAAATCTGTTGTTTTTTGTACACCACCTAATTGTTGTGAACCTCCAAATGAAGAAGATAAACCTCCTCCTTTAGGGTTTTGGACCATAATAGCCAAAATTAATAAAAAGCAAACTATTGTTATTGCTATTAAAAAACCTGTGAATCCCATAATCTAATTATTATTTTGTTGTAACTCTTTTATATCTTTAATTCGGTTTGCAAAGAAACTACTTTTTTCTGGATATTTCAAAATTAAAATCTCATAAGCTTGAATTGCTTTTAAATATTTTTTTTGTTCTAAATATACCTTTGCTAATGTTTCAGTCATTAAATGTGTAGGTTCTTCTGTGCTTTTGCTAATATTTATAGGTGTTGACGCACTTTGCTTTATAGGAGGAATCTTTGGGTTTAACTCTATAAATCGATCAATAATATCTATTTTTTTTAACTTTTCAGGGTCAATATTTTCATTTTCTCGTTCAATAGGACTAAATTTAGTTAATTGAAGCCATTCTTGGAAGGAGTGTTTTTCGTTTTTGTTAAATTCTAACGGTTTTCCTATTTCAAGAGAGTTAGTATTTAAGTTTGTAACTTCTGTATCAATTACTTTATCTTTTGCCTCAAAATCTTCTACTGTAATTATTTCTGAGATACTATCATTTTGAGAGTTTACTTCTTGAATGTTTTCAATTTTGGTTTCGCTTACTGTAATAATTTGGCTTTCAATAACCGAAATATTTTTAATTAATTCTTCTTGTTCTTCTAAATTGTTTTTTGGAGCGTTACAAAATCATTTGAAGTAATAAAGTCAATAAAATACTTCTATCATTTGTATGAGTTGCCGTTTTTTTTAATTCGTAATTGTATCTAAAACTATCTTGATTCAATAAACCTTTTAAATGAAGTGAACGCACGCTTTGAAAGTATGGGAATTGTTGCAAGACAATTTCTAATGCCATCGTTTGCTTTTCGTTTATTGCATTTGGTTTGTTTAATAAGTATGTTAGCTCGTTTGTGTTCAAGAGGATTGTTTTTAAATTACCATTTGGCTAGTGAATCATTAAAAATATCTTGTGTTATTCTTGTGAAAATTTCTTCTAAAGCAGTTGTTAATCGACTGCCTGCCATTTGTTCATTTGCAGGATAATCGTGAAAAAAAGAAAAACGTTTTTCAAAATCATCATCTGCTTTATTCTTATTTGAAAAACGAACCAATACTGTAATTGTTAATCTGTTTTGAGCAGCAAGTTGATCAGCAGTTGCGGTCATAGGAGTAATGGTGTAATCTACAATTTCACCTTCATATAATAAATCACCACCTTGGGCTATTAAATTAAGGTTGGTTTGATTTTGAATGATTTCTTGCAATTCAATAGTAAATGTTCTTTCAATTCCTGGTTCTACAAGATTTGCATTGTTTTGAAAATAATTTACTTGGAATGTTTTTGCATTAATAGGTTTTGCACCAGTAAAATTATAATAGCCACAACTATTAATAGTGGTAATTATAATTATACTTAATGATATTTTAAAAATGATTTCATTTATAAATCGTATTGTTTAATTTTTCTGTATAAAGTTCTTTCAGAAATTCCTAATTCATCTGCAGCTGCTTTTCTCTTTCCTTTGTTTCGTTCTAATGATTTTTTAATTAACTCTATTTCTTTGGCTTCTAAACTCAATGTCTCTTCTTCTTCAACGGTTTCGGCAAAAAGGTAGTTTTCATCATTAACGTCTTCGTTATCAAAATCATCTTGATCTAATTTAGTTTGTAAAGGAATTATATCAGATTGTGATTTGTTTTCAAAGATAATATTATCATCATTTTGACCATAAATACGTTGAATTAAATTTTTATTAGTTTCTTGAACTTTTGAAGTGCCATTTTGCATTAATTCTAAAGTTAGTTTCTTTAAATCATTCAAATCGGCTTTCATATCAAATAAAACTTTGTATAAAATTTCTCTTTCATTACTAAAATCTCCTTCTGATTTTGTTTTGCTAATAACTGAAGGTAAATTATTTCCTTCAGAAGG
The DNA here is from genome assembly GCA_012032075.1 of Flavobacterium sp. Taxonomy (GTDB): domain Bacteria; phylum Bacteroidota; class Bacteroidia; order Flavobacteriales; family Flavobacteriaceae; genus Flavobacterium. The sequence goes on along the minus strand of JAAURU010000216.1, from coordinate 2,934 downwards.
TAAATAATGTTGAAGCGTTTGAATACTAATTTCTCTTTTAGTTTCTAAAACCGAAATTTGTTCTGCTATGTTTCTTAATTGACGAATATTACCACTCCATCTATAACGAATTAAATATTCCACAGCATCATCGGTTAATTTGATAGGAGGCATTTTGTATTTATGAGCAAAATCAGAAGAAAACTTTCTAAAAAGAATATGTATATCGTCTTTTCTTTCTCTCAATGGAGGGAGTTGTATTTCAACTGTACTTAATCTATAGTATAAATCTTCTCTAAATTTTCCTTTTTGTATGGCTTCAAACATATTAACATTTGTAGCGGCTACAATTCTTACATTTGTTTTTTGAACTTGTGAAGAACCAACTTTTATAAATTCTCCGTTTTCCAATACACGTAATAATCTTACTTGAGTGGTTAATGGTAACTCACCCACTTCATCTAAGAAAATTGTACCACCATCAGCTACTTCAAAATAACCTTCACGAGTTGAAGTTGCTCCAGTAAACGATCCTTTTTCATGACCAAAAAGTTCACTATCAATGGTTCCTTCAGGAATTGCTCCACAATTGACAGCTATATATTTTCCATGCTTTCTGTGCGAAAGGGAATGTATTATTTTTGGAATACTTTCTTTTCCTACACCACTTTCTCCAGTTACTAATACCGATATATCAGTAGGAGCAACCTGTATGGCTTTTTCTATAGAACGATTTAACTTTGGGTCATTCCCAATAATCTCAAATCGTTGTTTTATGGCTTGTACTGTTTCCATTGTTTTTGTTTGTTTAAAAGTTCAAAGGTTTAAAGGTTTAAGGTTGTTTCTTTTTAAACAACTTTAAACAATATTAAACGACATTAAACAATTTTTAACCTTGCATCATTTCAGAATATCCAACAGCTTCTCCTATTAAAGTAGCTGCTGTACAATCGGTAATTTTTACATTAACGAAATCTCCTGGTTTATAATTTTCTTTTGGGAAAACAACTACAGTATTTTGTGAATTTCTTCCAGACCAATGTTCGTTTGAACGTTTAGAATCTTTTTCTACTAATACTTCTACAGTTTGACCCACAAATCGTTTTGTTTTTTCCAAAGCATGCACTTGTTGTAAATCTACAATTTCAGTCAATCTGCGTTTTTTGACTTCATCAGGTACATCGTCTTCCATTTTTCGAGCAGCCATTGTTCCAGGTCTTTCCGAATATGCAAACATAAATCCAAAATCATATTTTACATATTCCATTAAAGAAAGTGTATCTTGATGGTCTTCTTCAGTTTCTGTTGGGAAACCCGTAATCATATCTTGAGAAAGAGAAATATCGGGAATAATTCTTTTAATGTTGTCAATTAAAGTCATATATTCTTCACGAGTATGCTGACGATTCATTTCTTTCAAAATTCTAGTACTACCTGATTGAACTGGTAAATGAATGTAATTACAAATATTATGATGTTTTGCCATTACTTCAATCACTTCAACATGCATGTCTTGTGGATTTGAGGTAGAAAAACGAAAACGCATTTTTGGAAATTTTTTAGCACACATGTCTAAAAGTTGGGCAAAATCTACTGCTGTTGCTTGTTGCATTTCAGTTGCTTTAACAAAATCCTTTTTCAAGCCACCACCATACCATAAATAACTATCTACATTTTGACCTAAAAGTGTAACTTCTTTAAAACCTCTATCCCATAAATCTTGGATTTCATCTAATATACTTTGTGGTTCACGACTTCTTTCTCTTCCTCTTGTGAAAGGTACTACACAAAAAGTACACATATTATCACAGCCACGCGTAATGGAAACAAATGCAGTTACCCCATTAGAATTTAATCGCACAGGAGCAATATCACCATAGGTTTCTTCTTTTGATAAAATTACATTGATAGCATCTCTACCATCTTCAACTTCTTTTAGAAGGTTTGGAATGTCTTTATACGCATCAGGTCCTACCACCATATCGACAATTTTTTCTTCCTCTAAAAATTTGTCTTTTAATCGTTCAGCCATACAACCTAGAACACCAACTTTCATGCTAGGATTTATTTTTTTTACAGCATTGTATTTTTCTAAACGTTTTCGAATGGTTTGTTCTGCTTTATCTCTAATGGAACAAGTGTTTACCAATACTAAATCAGCTTCTTCTAGATTTTGTGTGGTATTATAACCTTGATTTACTAATATTGAAGCTACAATTTCACTATCAGAAAAATTCATCTGACAACCATAACTCTCTATAAAAAGTTTTTTTGCGTTTCCATCTTTTTGTTCTAAAAAAAGACTTGTTCCTTGTTTGTTTTCTTCAATAATCTTTTCCATAATAGGCATTCCTGTAATTTCAATACAAATTTCAATGTGCAAAGATAATACTAAATTATAAATTATGACAAGATGTCAGCATTACTTTAACATATTATAAAGTAATTATATAGATATAATAATAAGGTGTAAATGATATTTTTAATTTGTTTGAGAGATTTTTGTTATTATTAAATAGAATAAATTCTTTAAAATACTGCTATAAAACTCAAAATTTAAAAAAAACTCCTACTTTTGTGCCAAATAAATAGGAACATGGCAAAGAATTTAGTTATCGTTGAGTCACCTGCAAAGGCAAAAACCATCGAAAAATTTTTAGGTAAAGACTTTCAGGTTGAGTCTAGTTTTGGACACATAGCTGATTTACCTTCTAAAGAAATTGGTGTAGATGTTGAAAATGGTTTTAAGCCAAAATACGAGGTCTCTAGCGATAAAAAAGCTTTGGTTACAAAATTGAAATCTTTAGCTAAAAGTGCTGATATGGTTTGGTTAGCTTCCGATGAGGATCGAGAAGGAGAGGCTATCTCTTGGCATTAGCAGAAGAATTAAAACTAAAACCAAGAAAAAACAAAACGTATTGTTTTTCACGAAATTACAAAAACAGCCATTCAAAA
>JAAURU010000215.1 GCA_012032075.1 Flavobacterium sp. | reverse complement strand
CATAATATTGGTTTCTAAAACTTCTTGCAAAGTAGCTAAACTAGCTGCTGCAATTACTGGATGTCCGCCAAAAGTGGTAATGTGTCCTAATTTTGGATCGTGACTTAACAAATCCATCATTTCAGCCGAAGCAGTAAAAGCTCCTACAGGCATTCCGCTTGCCATTCCTTTTCCCATAACAACTACATCTGGAATCATATTATAATTTTGGAAACCAAATAATTTTCCTGTTCGACCAAAACCTGGTTGGATTTCATCTAAAATTAAAACGGTTCCTGTTTCATCACAACGTTTTCTAACTTTGAGTAAAAAATCATTTTCAGGTTGGATAAACCCAGCACCACCTTGAATGGTTTCTAAAAGAATTCCAGCTGTTTTTGTAGTTATTTTATCTAAATCGGCTTCGCTATTGAAAGTAATAAAATCAACATCAGGAATTAAGGGGCGAAAGATTTGTTTGCGTTCTTCAAATCCCATAACACTCATGCTTCCCATAGTATTTCCATGATAAGCGTTATGGCATGAGATTAATTGACTTCTTCCTGTTACTCTTCTTGCTAATTTCAATGCTCCTTCGATAGCTTCTGTTCCTGAATTTACTAAATACGTTTTGTTTAAATTTTTAGGTAGGAGCGAAGCTAGTAATTTACAAAACTCAGTAGCTGGTTGTTGGGCATATTCTCCATAAACCATAACATGCGAATATTTGTCTAATTGCGCTTTTATGGCATCATTAACCCTTTTAGGTTGGTGACCTAAAGTAGTTGCAGAAACACCAGCTACAAAATCTAGATAGGCATTTCCTTTTGTATCGTATATATAACTTCCTTTAGCATGTGAAATTTCCATAGCTAAAGGATGTGGAGTTGTTTGTGCTTGATATTTGAAAAATCTTCAATCATTTTAATTGTTGATTTGAAAGTTTATTTTAAAAAAGTCTAATCACTAATCACTCTTTACTAATTACTTTTTTTTCTCCTTAGCCTTAGGTTTCTTCTTATCATATTCTAATGTTTCTTTCAAAGTTTCCATAGGAACATCTTCTTCAAGTGCTTTCTTTTTACTTTCAATTAAAACTTTTTCATGCAAAATATTTTCTTCTTCTGGGAAAATATCGTCTTTCGATTTTATTCGTTCGTCTCCTCTCCAAATAAAACCTCTAAGTTTCCTTGCGTTTTCCGGAAATTCTTCTTCAGGATACGTATTGGCTTCTACTTCTTGATAAGCAGTTTGAGAGGCAATTTGGTTATCCTCAAAAATAAAATTCATTTTACTACATACTTTTTTATCAATTCCTACAAGTTCATTCTTATCGTTATACATATAGTATATGGATTCAGTATTTTTAATAATGTCAACTTCACTTAGTTTGTTGTCTTTGAACTTTCCAAATAAGTTTTGACCTTTGATTTGGTTGTAACCATTTTCGCTTAATGTATCTTTTTGTACAATAAAAGCATTATTAATTACTTTTAAAGAATCGAGTTTCTCTGTTTCATTATTGCCTATTAAGTGCATTACATCGCCTGTCATTTGATTGTCATTATTCCATAAAACAGGGTTTCCTATGAGTTTTGTGAGTCCAGTTTTATTATTAGAATGAATCGAATCACACTTTCCACTCATATCTGTTTTGAAAAATCTAACATTGTTGAAGGCACGAATTACTCTATCTTCAGGTGGACCAGTTACTAGAATTTTTTTACCATGCATGTATAATGAATCGTTTTCAACTTTTGTAATGACTACGGCTCTTTTGGTCAAAATAATAGAATCTTTTCGAGTTGTTGTATTGCGATACATTTCTGCATAGTCACCTTTGGCTACTAGATTATTAATTGTATCGGTAATTTTTACATTATTAATTCCTTTGGAAAAATTTTTCTTTTGGTCATAAAACAAATCATCACCTTCAATAATTTTATTATTGTAAGTTATTTTGCTATTCTTCTTTAGTTTACCAATGTCGCTTTTTGTATCATAAAATCCGTTTTCTGTGTAAATAACATTTTCTTTACTTGTTATTGTTGAAGGACCAAAAACATAAGCATGACCCGAATTTTCATAGAAATCCAAATGATTAGTTTTGATAACACTTTTAGGATTTGTAACCGTAACAGCAGTGGTGAATTGGTATTTTTTAGCATTCATAAAATACCTACCAGAGCGACTTTTTAAAGTATTTTCTTTATTAACAATAGTTCCATAACTGTTGTAAAAAGCAATTTGTTTTTTCTTGTCGAAGAAAATAGTATCAGTTATCAAAGTAGATTCAGGTGAGCGAAGATTTACTTCTCCTGTTGCAAAAGCAAATTCTTCTTTACCATCATATTCAGCATAACGACTGTTCATTGTTATGGAGTCACCTTGATTGATGATTACGTTTCCAAAGGCTTTTACATAATTATCATCTGTAAAATAGTAGGCTTTATTGCAATTTATTTTAGTTCCTTTGTGTATAACACGAACATTGCCAGTAAATACTGTTGCTCCTGGAATTTCATATTGGTTCATATCAATAAAATCGGAATGTTCAATTATGATTTTTTCCGATTCCTGTAAAACAATTTTACCAGATTGTTCAGGTTTTTTATCTTGAGCATTTGCAAAAATTCCTAGTAAGGAAAAGCAAACTATAAAATGTTCAATTTTTTTCAATTGTATTTATTTTGTGTCAAAAATAAGTAAAAACTAGAATAAGCTATTCTTATTAAGATATTTTTATAATAAAAAACGCTTTCGTTAAGAAAGCGTTTTACAATTTATTTTGTAATCGTTTGTTTTCTATCTGGACCTACAGATATTACTTTGATAGGAACTTCAACTTCTTTTTCTATGAATTTAATATATTCTTTTAGTTCAGCGGGTAATTCTTCATAAGAGGTCATTCCTGTTAAATCGGCTTTCCAACCTTTCATTGTTGTAAAAATAGGTTCTACATTTTCAGGTTCAATGTTGTATGGTAAGTGTTGGATTTCTTTTCCTTTATATTTGTAACCAGTACAAATTTTTAAAGTGTCAAAACCTGAGAGTACATCACCTTTCATCATATATAATTGGGTAACACCATTTACTTGAACAGCATATTTTAGTGCTACTAAATCTAACCATCCGCAACGACGAGCACGACCAGTAACGGAACCAAATTCGTTACCTACTTTTGCCATAGTTTGCCCTGCTTCATCAAATAATTCTGTTGGGAAAGGACCACTTCCAACACGAGTTGTATAGGCTTTGAAAATTCCAAACACGTCTTTTACTTTATTTGGAGCTATTCCTAAACCTGTGCAAGCACCAGCAGCAGTTGTATTTGAAGAAGTTACAAAAGGATAGGTTCCAAAATCGACATCTAAAAGAGAGCCTTGAGCTCCTTCTGCTAATATTGATTTTCCTTCTTTTAAAGCTTTGTTTAAATATTCTTCGCTATCTATAAAAGTTAGTTTTTTCAAACTCGGAAATAGAAGTAAAAAACTCGTCTTCCATTTCTTTTAAATCATATTGTAAATCAACATCATAGAAAGCAATCATAGCTTCATGTTTTATCTGCTAATGCTCTATAACGTAATTTGAAATCTTCTAATTCAATATCACCTACACGAATTCCATTTCTTCCTGTTTTGTCCATGTAAGTAGGTCCAATACCTTTTAAAGTAGAGCCAATTTTTGCTTTTCCTTTTGAAGCTTCAGAAGCAGCATCTAAAAGACGGTGTGTGGGTAAAATAAGGTGTGCTTTTCTAGAAATAAATAATTTAGATTTAATATCCATATTAAATTTTTCTAAGCCTTCTAATTCTTTTTGAAAGACTACAGGATCAATTACGACACCATTTCCTATTATATTGATAGCGTTTTTATGAAAAATTCCAGAAGGAATGGTTCTAAGAACATGTTTAATTCCGTCAAATTCTAATGTGTGTCCAGCATTTGGACCACCTTGAAATCTAGCAATTATATCATATTTTGAAGTTAATACATCGACGATTTTTCCTTTTCCTTCGTCTCCCCATTGCAGCCCTAATAATAAATCTACGGTCATTGTAATGTTTTAGTTGTTTGTAATTTATTGTTTAATTGTAGTTATTCTAAAATTTTATTTTCTTTTTTTTGTACCGTAGAAATACAGTGAATGTGTTTGAATATCAATATTAAACATATCTTCCATGGTTTGTTTAATTTGTTGTATTCTTGGATCACAAAATTCGATTACTTCACCAGTATCAGTCATAATGATATGGTCATGTTGTTTATCGAAATATGATTTTTCATAGTGAGCTTGATTTTGCCCAAATTGATGACGACGCACTAAGCCACACTCTAATAATAACTCTATTGTATTATATAATGTAGCTCTACTAACGCGATAATTTTTGTTTTTCATTTTAATATACAACGATTCGATATCAAAATGTTCTTTTGAATTGTAGATTTCTTGAAGAATGGCATAACGTTCTGGAGTTTTGCGATGTGCTTTTTCTTCAAGGTATTTTGTAAATACATTTTTTACAATTTCTTGATTTTTATTGTTTTCCATTTGGATTAACTGAATAATTGCAAAGATAACCAAAGTTAGAAGTTAGAAGAAGGAAGTTTGAAGTTTTTTTTAACAATGCATATTAATAAGATGATATATATAAGGAATTCTAATTCTGGTAAATTCGTGTAACTTTATCAATTCCATCTACTTTTTTAATATTATCTATTAGTTTTTTAAGAATGGTATTGTTAGGTACGATAACCGTTATTTTTCCATTAAAAATACCAGCTTTTCCACTTAATGAAATGTTCTCAATGTTGACATGCATTTGATTAGAAATTACTTTAGTCAATTCATTTGTTAATCCCATGGTGTCCATTCCTGTAATATTAAGCATGGCTTTAAATTCTTCTTGGCTAGAGTCTATCCATTTTGCAGGAATTATTCTATAGGCATAATTTGACTGTAAGCTTATTGCATTAGGACAATCTTTTCGGTGTACTTTAATGCCTTCTGTAATAGTTATGAATCCAAAAACTTCATCACCAGGAATAGGATTACAACAAGTTGAAAGTTTGTAATCCAGTTTGTTTTGTTCCACTCCAAAAACCAGCATATCATATTTTTTGCTGATTTCGTTTTTTTCAATTTGTTCAGGTTTTATTGAAGAAGTTCTATTAAATGGTTTCTTTAAGAAATTGACAATTGTATTACTTTTTTGGGCAGCAAAATCTTTTAATTGTTGATTTTCAATGGCTCCAATTCCTACTCGGTAAAATAAATCTAAACTGGTTTGTAGTTTAAAATAGTTTACCAATTCATTAACCGTAGTTTCATTAAGTGTAATTTTTAAATGACGTAATTTACGATTTAAAACTTCTTTTCCGTCTTCAGCAATTTTTTTAGTATTTTCATTTAGCGAGTTTTTAATCTTATTTTTTGCTCTTGAAGTGGTAACATAATCTAACCATTGAATGGTAGGTTTTTGATTAGGAGAAGTTATAATTTCAACTTGGTCACCACTATTAAGGACATAATTTAAAGGTACTAATTTACCGTTTACTCTTGTTCCTCTTGTTTTCATTCCAATATCGGTATGAATACTAAAAGCAAAGTCTAAAGAAGTAGCACCTTTTGGTAACGATTTAATATCTCCTTTTGGTGTGAAAATGTAAATTTCTTTAGAATATAAATTCAATTTAAAATCTTCAACAAAATCTACTGCATTAGAAGCCTGACTTTCCAATGCTTCTTTTAATTGGTTTAACCAAATTTCTAAACCATGTTCTTCTGCACCAACACCTTTGTATTTGTAATGCGCGGCATACCCTTTCTCAGCAATTTCATCCATGCGTTCACTTCGCACTTGGATTTCTACCCAACGCCCTTTTGGTCCCATAACTGTTATATGAAGTGCTTCATAACCAGTAGATTTTGGGGATGAAATCCAGTCTCTTAAACGACTTGGACTTGGACGATAATGATCTGTTACAATGGAATAAATTTTCCAAGCTAGAAATTTTTCATCGTGAGGATTTGATTTGTAAATTATTCTTAGAGCAAATTTGTCGTAAACTTCTTCAAAACTTACACCTTGAGCTTTCATTTTTCTTCGAATAGAATAAATGGATTTAGGTCTCCCTTTTATACTGTATTCAACTCCTTCTTCATCTAAAGACTTACATAAAACATCTGAAATTGCTTTTATATATTCGTCTTGTTCTTGTTTTGTCTCTTTTATTTTACTTACAATGTCTTGGAAAACTTCGGGTTCAGTGTATTTTAAGCCTAAATCTTCTAATTGTGTTTTGATGTTGTATAATCCTAAACGATGTGCTAATGGAGCATAAATGTATAATGTTTCAGAAGCAATTTTTGCTTGTTTGTATTCTGCCATACTATCCATAGTTTGCATATTGTGCAATCTATCAGCAATTTTTATCAAAATTACACGTACATCATCATTCAATGTCAATAACATTTTACGGAAATTTTCCGCTTGCATAGATACGTCTTGATCTGTTTTTACTTTGGCAATTTTGGTTAATCCTTCTACAATTTTAGCTATACCAGGATTAAACATTTTTGAAAATGTCATCTATTGTAATTTCGGTATCTTCTACCACATC
>JAAURU010000214.1 GCA_012032075.1 Flavobacterium sp. | reverse complement strand
GATAGTTTAAAAGATGTTCAATATTTATTTTTAACCGTATTCAACAAAAAGAAAACCCTTTCGTATATAAAAAACAAATATGACACCTCATATTTAGGACCTAAATACATTTGCTATCTTGCGTACTACGACAACAAACCAGTTGCGTTTTATGGAGCAATTCCGCAAAAATTCACTTCCCATAGTTCCTCAATTTTAGTTGCGCATGCCTGTGATTCATTCACTCTTAATGAATTTCAAAAGAAAGGATTACATTATAATTTAGCTGTAAAATCATACGAGTTAATGAAAGCTCTAGGGATAAAAATGGTATATGCGTATCATAGTGAGAACACCTATTTTAGCACAAAAAAACTAGGTTGGTTAGAACATAAAAGAATACAAAGATTTCATTTTAAAATACCTACTTTACCATTGGCTAAAGGAATTAAAAAATTGCGTTTAGAAAAACCATATCAAAAAATATGCAGTGCTTATTTGAAAAAATATCGAAATTTAAATTATAACAATATTTCTTCAGATAAATACAAACAAGAATACAATAACAATTTTATTCAGTATAAAAATAGTTTTAATGATCACTATTTCCTTCAATTAAATAATTGTAATTTCTGGATAAAAATAGATGCTGTTTTACATGTTGGTTTTTTCACCAGTGATTCGGATGAAAATTTGAAAAAAGCGATTCGTAAATTAAAAAAAATAGCCTTTTTATATAGGAATAAACGAAATTTTATATCAAGTTTTAATCGATTCTAAAGAATATCAATTACTATCAAAAGTAGGAACTGCTATGCCATCTTGGTTGATTGGATATTTACCTTTTGATGCTATTAATTTAGAAGATTTAGAATTTAATTATGTCAGATTTAGACACTTTTTAAATTGGAAAACAAACTAAATCATATCGTTTTTTTAATACCTGGTTTTGCTCAAAATGAGCAAGATAGCACTACAATTCCTGCAATTCAACTATATATTAAAGCTTTAAAAAACCAACACCCCGAATTTCAAATTACAATTATTACATTTCATTTCCCTTACACAAACGAAAAATATAATTGGCATAATTGTGAGGTAATTCCTTTGAATGGATGTAATATAAAGTGGAAACAAGCTTATGTTTGGTATAAAGCCTATAAAGTTTTAAGCGAAATTAATAAAAAGAATCCTATTTCAATAGTACATAGTTTTTGGTTAAACGAATGTACTTTTATTGGAAATATATTTTCTAAGAACAAAAACATAAAACATATTTGCACCTCAATTGGACAAGATGTATTAAAGGAAAAATTTTATTTCAAAATATTTCCTTTAAAAAAAACTGTTTTAATTTGTGAAAGTACGATTCAAAAAAAAATATTTTTAACTAAAAACAAGTACAATCCTAAAGTTGTTTCTTGGGGAATTGATACAAATGATTTTATTTTTAATGCAAATAAAACAATTGATATTATTGGTGTAGGTTCATTAATACCAATTAAAAATTTCCAGCTTTTTATAGATATAATTTATGAAGTAAACAAAATCACACCTGTCAAAACTATGATTATTGGTGAAGGATTTGAAAAAGAAATGATTCAAAAAAAAATTAAGGAACTAAAATTAGAAAATGTAATTACACTTACAGGATTATTAAATTATAGGGGCACTTTGTCAAATATTTCAAAATCTAAAATACTATTGCACACAAGCAATCACGAAGGTTTTGGGATGATTTTTGCCGAAGCTTTACAATGTAAGACAATGGTTGTTTCTAAGGAGGTTGGTTGTGCTTATTCTTCGGAAAACTGGCACATTTGCACTTCAAAAGAGGAAATGATAGCAGCCTGCGTAAAAGCACTTTCTGCAACTTTTTTGGAGACTGAGCATCATCCTTTTTTGATTGAAAAACAGTTGACAATTATTTAAAAGTTTATAAAGAAAAGGGTTTTTAAGAATTCAATCTTTTTATTAAAGAAGAAATACTTAAGCCTATAGCTTCGTATGAACTCTTATCTTTAAAAACACGATGTACTCTGATTCTTTCCGACTCTATGTCTAAGTTGTCTAATAAGATTAATTTTTGTGCTAAATCAGTATGGCTTCCTTTGTTAAAATGCAATCCAATTTTTCCGTTATCTGTCATAAATTCAAATGAAGGTATGTTACTAACAACAGGAATACATCCACAAGCTATTGCTTCGGACATACTAACTCCACTACCTTCTGTAAAAGAACACGAGATAAAAAAATCAGCTGCATTATACCAATTTTCAAGTTTGTAATTATCAATTTTTCCTTTTAAAAAAACAGTCTCTTCTAGATCATTTTCGGCAATAAAATGTCGAACTTCTTCCAATAAATTTTCTTTATTAAAAAACATAAAAACTAAAAAATCATAGCCTTTTTCCTTGTGTAACTGAATGGCTTTTAACATCGTCATTGGGTCTTTGTTTTTATCCAATCCTCCTACCCAAATAAAAACTTTTCTATTCGCTTCAAGTCCAAGTTCTTTTCTACAAGTTAATTTATCTTTGAGAACAAAAGAGTTGGAACATTCCATTACTTCATAAACTTGCTCATTGCTTTTAATCAAACCTTTTTTAATATAGTTTACTGCCTGTTTTTTACTTACAAATAAATAGGCATCAGCTTTAGAATAAGCGACTTTTTGAATAAATGATTTGATGTAATTTTTAGATGGCTCACCTGCATGATGTTGAATAATCCACTTTACCTTATTACGAAGTAAATATTTCAAAATTAAAAATCGAATAGGAAAAGAGAAACTATGAAAAAGAGTAGCAGAATTTTTATTTTGCTTAAAATAGTAATAACATTTAATCAAATCTCTGAAATTGTATCGGTATAATTTATAATTACCCTCTTGTTGAAATGAATTACCAAAACGAATGACAGTAAATTGAACATCATTTGAAAGAAAATCTAGATAACCTAGCGAATTTGTTGTTAAAAGCTTTTCATCAGCAATAGACTTGCTATTTCGACTATAAACTGATATATCAACATAGTTTAATTTTTCCATTCGAGAAATTGTAAAAAATATTTTCTAAAGTTAATCTAATTTTTTTGTTCTATATTTAAATTTCAATTAAGAAAATAATGAACTTTTAAAGTTAAACTTACTAACTCATTATTGACAAAACATTCAATAATTAGGAAGTTTTTTGTGTGGTTGATTTAATACAATTATAAAAACAAAGAAAAGTATAATTTAGTTGTTGCTATTGTAAATAAAATTGCATTAATTTTAGAATTTTAAGCGCAATATTGTCTATTTGTATTTTTCAATGGTTATATTTGTTTATCGCAAGGGTTGAAATTGAAAGAAGTAAGAATTAAAGATCCTTTCTAAGTTATTAAATGTACTAATGACCACCAATGTATTAAAAAAAGTCAATCAAAAAATTTTACCAAAAAACTATCTTTTCTCACCAGATTGGATTGTTTTGGGTGTAAATAACGTATGTAATTTACATTGTAAAATGTGTGATGTTGGCACTAAAACTTTGGAAACCAATTTTGCTCAAAATCTAATAGGAACGAGTCCTTTAAATATGCCTTTAGATTTGTTGAAAAAAATTATTGATCAAACATCTCTTTATTACCCAAAAACAAAGTTAGGCTATGCTTTTACAGAACCATTAGTATATCCTTATTTGCAAGAATCTTTGGAATATGCAAAAAGCAAGAATATAAAAACTACCATAACAACTAACGCATTAACTTTAAAACAAAGCGCCTCAAAACTGGTTTCAAGTGGATTATCAGAATTATATATTTCTCTAGATGGACCGCAAGATCTTCATAACAAAATACGTGGTCATGCAAAATCCTTTCAGAAAGCAGTTGAAGGAATTGAAGAAATTTTAAAGATAAATCCGAAACAATCCATTTCAATTTTTTTGTGTTATTACCGAGTGGAACATTGGCTATTTGAAGGAATTTGCAACTTATTTCAAAAAATTTCCATTGCAGCAAATTGGTTTTATGCACACCAATTTTACGCCTCAATCTGTAGCAGATGCTCATAACTTAATTTGGAATACTAAATATAAAACTACAGCCTCTAATGTGGAAGAAATCAATATCGATAATTATAATTTAGATCTACTTTGGGATGAAATTAATGAAATGAAAAAAGAAAAATTCAATTTTCCAATTAGTTTTTCACCAGAAATTCAGAGTAAAGACAAACTACATGAATTTTACCTAAAGCCCGAAAAGAAAATTGGCAAACTCTGTAATGATGTATTTTCAAATATCATGATAAAATCTGACGGCAGTGTAATTCCAGCTCACGGAAGATTGTTTACAAACTTAACGCGATGGGAAATATGTATTCTGACGACCCTAAAAGAAATTTGGAATTCAAATGTTTTAACCCATTTTAGAGCAGATTTAATCAATAATGGTGGACTACTGCCAGCCTGCAGTAGATGCTGTAGTGCATTTTAGTTATTTATACTTTAATTTTTTAGTATTTCTTTAGCAGTTATTTCATACATTTCAGCCGAATAATACACAATATCAACATAAGGATCGGCACATTTAAAATGTAAATCAGCTATGTCAATAATATGGAACATTTTGTTATCTTACAGTTTATTCCTAATATTGCTACTATGAAAAAAATCTATAAAAAAATGTTCGCTGTTCTTTTTGGAATTGCAATTGCTTTATTTTTATGTGAAATAATCATTCGAATGTATTTTTTGGATTAGCGGCTTTTTCATACAATAAAACAAATTCTTTTAGCATATTAACTAATTCAAATATAGCAAGATACTCATCAATCGAAGGAATTAAATATGAGTTAATCCCTAATTTAGATACTCATTATAAACTTGTTAAATTCAATACAAATAAAGAAGGTTTTAGAGATAAAGATCATACGATTAAAAAAGATTCTACTACTGTTCGCATCGCAATAATTGGAGACTCATTTACAATGGGAGAAGGAGTTTCAAGTGAAAACTTATACTCAAATCAATTAGAAAATTTGTTAAATCGAGATAATGAAAATAATTTTGAAGTAATGAATTTTGGAGTATCTGGTTATGGATTAACAGAGTACATAAAAAATTTTGAACTAAAATTAAAAATATAACCCAGAACTTATTATTATAGGATTTGTGCTTCAATGATAACTATATTCCTAATATAGATTTTAATCTTAATAAATTTGTCATAAAACCTAAAAAAAATGTGTTTTGGGATTCATATCTTAAAAAATTTATACAAATCCGTTTAGGATCCAAACCTAAAAAAGTTACCTATAATAACAGTCAACTTAAATACATTGATAATCAATTTAAAACTTTAGCAAAAAAAACTAACAATTCAAAAATACTTATCTTTTATATGGATTTAAATTATGACCAAATTAGGATAAATTATATACAAGATTTAGCAGTGAAAAACAATTTTCAATTTGTTGAATCTTCTTCTTTTTTTAAAGATAAAAATTTAAAAGAATACATCCTTAACGAATTAGATTCACATCCAAACGGGCTAGCAAATACAGATTTTGCAGAAATATTAAATAATCACATCAATAAAAATAAAGATTGGTTGTTTCAAAAAAACAAAAAGTAATGTTGTTTTATTTAACCACAAAAGACTAATTAAAAACAAGATTTCAAATCGTTTTTAGAAGGACAGAAAAAACAAAATGAGTAAAATTGCACCTTTTTAATATGAAAATTTTAAAAACTTAGTTGATTTAAAATAATGAATAAACAAATGGAGAAAGCACCGAACTTTCGGTTACTATTATCAATAACCCTAATAATACAAGAACAATAATTATCGGAACTAACCAATACTTTTTTATTCATCAATAAAAACTTAATTAATTCTTTAAATATTTCAAGTTTATTCATTTAATATAATTTTTTATAGTCAATGGAATGGTTGGTTTTTACTATCCAACCTGTTTTTACTAATTCTTTTTTCAAAAATAATTTTCTAACTAATATAACAGGAAACAAAACTAAAAAATAGATAATTGACAAAAGTACAAATGATGACATTTCGCCTAAAAGTCTTCCAATAAACAACCAAATTACTAAAAATAGTTTTAACCATTTAGGGAAGAATAAAATAAAAAATAAAACAATCGAAATACTTATTAATAGTGCTATTTGTTTAGAATTGAATACAAAATTAGACTTGTAATAAGAGGTTACAAATAGAAATAGTAGAACTAACAAAACTAAAAAACCAAATTGTTTCTGTTTTGAATTTATATTACTCAGAATATTTATTTCAGAAAAAGTCTGTTTAATCCAATTCATAGTGTGTCTTTTTTTGTAATGATTTTGGAATAGTTTGATTATTACTTTTTTTAATTATAAAATTCCCAATAACTAACAGATCCATTTGCGTATTAAAAAAACATCTTAAACCATCCTCTGGGCTTTCCACTATGGGTTCTCCACGGACATTAAATGAAGTATTTATTAAAACAGGAACGTTCGTTTTTTATCGAATGCTTCAATCAAACTATAAAACAAATCGTTATCTTCTTTAGAGATGGTTTGCACTCGAGCTGAAAAATCTTCATGTACGCATGATGGAATAATTTCTTTTTTAAAACATTTTGCTGTAAAAAGCATGTATTTTAAATCGTCAT
>JAAURU010000213.1 GCA_012032075.1 Flavobacterium sp. | reverse complement strand
TTTATGGTTTTATTTAGAACCGCTTATACTCTTGGAATTGAACCCTTTTTTTTCAGTTATGCCAAAGAAAAAAAACGCAACAGAAACTTACGCAACAATTACAAAATACTTTGTTATTTTTGGGGCTTTCATGTCTTTATTTATAATTGTTTTTTTAGATATCTTAAAAAGACCTATTGTTCCAAATGCAACTTACTGGGAAGCGGTAGAGGTTGTGCCTCTAATCATTTTTGCAAACTTCTTTTTAGGAATCTATACAAACTTATCGGTTTGGTATAAACTAATAAATAAAACTAAAATTGGAGCATATATTTCAATAGTAGGAGCAATAGTTACACTTGTGGTTAATTTTGCGTTAATTCCTTTCATTTCTTATTATGGTTCAGCAATAGCCACTATTTTAGCCTATGGAACAATGATGCTTATCTCTTATAAATTAGGACAAAGGGAATATCCAATACCTTATGAGAAAATGATAATTTCAAAATACATAGGAATATCCATTATACTATCAGGATTATCTTTTTATGTTCCAATATTTAGAAAAACCTATATTTTTGGTATTTTAGCCATCCTGTTTCTAACTTATTTTATTTATAAAAATGAAAAAGAAACGATTTTAAAAATTATAAAAAGAAAATAAATATATTGTTTTGGCTTTTGCCAATGAAAATAAAGTAAAAATGAAGATTAAAATCATAAACAAATCCACTCACGAATTACCAAGTTATGAAACAATAGCTTCTGCAGGTATGGATTTAAGAGCCAATATTTCAGAAGCAATCACTTTACAACCTTTAGAAAGAACCATTGTAAAAACCGGACTTTTTATAGAATTACCTATTGGTTATGAAGCTCAAGTTCGTCCACGTAGTGGTTTAGCCGCAAAAAAAGGAATCACAGTATTAAATTCCCCAGGAACAGTTGATGCAGATTATAGAGGAGAAATAGGAGTAATTTTAGTAAATTTATCAAATGAAGTCTTTGTAATCGAAAATGGAGAAAGAATTGCGCAACTTGTCATAGCAAAACACGAACGTGCAACATGGATTCAAGTTGAGGAACTTTCAGAGACTTCAAGAGGAGAAGGGGGTTTTGGGAGTACTGGAGTGAAATAAATTCCTGCGAAGGCAGGAATCTCGTGTAATGAAATTATTTTTTGATTAGTAATTATTAATAATAGATTCCTACCTCATGAGGTAGGAATTAAATAAAAGATTCCTGCTTTCGCAGGAATGAGGATATGAAGTTATGGTATATTTATATAATGACAAACAAACCTCAAGGTGTTATTTATATTGGTTTTACAGATAATTTGCATGAACGGGTTAAAGAACATAAATTGAAAATTTATCCAAATTCTTTTACAGCAAAGTATAATTGTGATAAATTAGTTTATTTCTAAGAATGGAATGATGGGTTTGAAGCCTCTAAAAGAGAAATGCAGTTTAAAAAATGGAAAAGAGATTGGAAAATTAAATTAATTGAAGATATGAATCCATCATGGATGGATATTAGTATAAATTGGAATTTTAATTTCAATAAAATAAGAGGATAATTCCTGCGAAGGCAGGAATCTCAAGAAGTTAAAAATAAAATTAGTAGTAAAAGATACCTGCATTCACAGGTATAAAATAATTCCTGCGAAGGCATGAATCTCGTGAATTGAAAAAAATTTTAAAGTTGATAAATAGTTAGTAGTAACAGATTCCTGCCTTCGCAGGAATAAAAAAAGATACCCGCTTTCGCGGGCATAAATATGAAAATAATAGTCCCAAATGGCAGGACGTGGTTCACGACTTCGCCCACACACATTAACAGTTCCTAAACCATTAATTCCAGTAGCTGGAAAACCAATTGTGCATCGTTTAGTTGAAGATATTGCTGGAGTTTTAAACCAACCTATTGAAGAAGTTGCTTTTATTATTCATAAAAGTTTTGGCAAACAAGTTGAAAATGAACTCATCGAAATTGCAGAAAAACTTGGAGCAAAAGGAACTATTTATTACCAAAATGAAGCGCTTGGAACTGGTCATGCGATTATGTGTGCTAAAGATTCTTTAAGCGGTCCAGCAGTTATCGCTTATGCAGACACTTTAATTCGTGCCGATTTTGATTTAGATACTTCAGCTGATAGTGTTATTTGGGTAAAACAAGTCGATAAGCCTGAAGCTTTTGGTGTTGTTAATTTGAATACCAATGGTGAAATTATCGAACTAGTTGAAAAACCAAAAGAATTTATATCCGATTTAGCAGTTATAGGAATTTACTATTTTAAAGATGTCGCTGTCTTGAAAAATGAGTTACAAGCGGTTCTTGATAATAACATTATTCATGGTGGTGAATACCAAATTAATGATGGTATCAAACAAATGATGGCAAAAGGCATGAAATTTGTACCAGGAAAAGTAGCCGAATGGATGGATTGCGGAAATAAAGACGTTACAGTTGAAACAAACACGAGAATTTTAAGCTTTTTACACGCTGATGGTGAAAGTTTAGTGGCTAAAAATGTCAAACTAGAAAATTCAAAAATAATTCCTCCGTGTTATATAAGTGACGATGTAATTTTAAAAAATGCAACCGTTGGGCCAAATGTTTCCTTAGGAAAAGGTTGTCATGTAATCGATTCAGAAATTAAAAACAGTTTGATACAAACTCATGCTCATATTAAAAATGCCAAATTAGATAATGCCATGATAGGAAATCATGCTTCTTTTGATGGTAACTTTACAAGTATAAGCATTGGAGATTATTCCGTTTTAGAATAAAAAATAAAAATGAGCAAATTCAAAAAAATAATTTTAGTATTAGTTTTGATTACCTTGGGTAACCAATGCATTCTTTTTGCTCAAGAAAATCCAGAAGATATAGCTATTGTAAATGATGAAATAGAAGATAATTTTTATGAAGCATTAAAACAAAGAGCCATAGAAAATTATGATAAAGCTATTATTTCAATTGAAAAATGTATCTTAAAAGTAAAGGATAATCCGGTTTTTTATCATGAATTAGGTAAAAACCTTTTACACTTAAAAAAATATCCTGAAGCTGAAAAGCCTTTCAAAAAGCAATTGAATTAAATCCTAAGGAGCGTTGGTATTGGAACGGTTTATATGATTTATATTACCAATCAAAAGATTATCAAAAATCAATTCCTATAGTGCAAAAGCTAATTGAATTTGATGCTAACATGAAAGAAGATTTAGTTTCTTTATACATGTACACAAATCAAAGAGATAAAGCTTTATCCTTATTAAAGGAAATGGAAAAAGAAATGGTGTTAGGCACTACAATGGAATTCTACAAGCTAAAAATTCAGGAATCTACTGCTTATGCAAAACCCGAAAAAAAGGAGCTAGAAAAAGCCATTCAAAACGATCCAAAAAACGAACAAAATTATATCGATTTAATGCTTTTGTATTCTAACAGTAACGAAGAAGAAAAAGCATTTGAAACAGCAAAAAAATTAGCCAAAGAAATCCCAACATCAGATTGGGCTCATGTAAGTTTATTTAAGTTCAATCTAGATCAAAAAAATGGTTTAGAAGCATATAATTCGATGGACAAAGTCTTTAAAAATGAGAAAATAGATTTAAAAATTAAACATCGCATGTTGAATGAGTTTTTAATTTTTGTTGCCAATACGAATACGCTTGAAAATGAACTATCAAATGCTGTCACTTATTTTAATGCAGATACTTCTTTAAACACACCTTCTGAAATTGGTAAATTTTTCTTTAACAGAAAACAATATGATAAAACGATATATTATTTAGAAAAAGGATTAAAAAAAGATTCAGAAAACATAGAAACGGTATTATTATTGCTAGAAGTTTATAACATAACTTTAAATTATACTAATGCAGCAAGACTTTCTGAAAATTACTTAGAACTATATCCTACACTTTCCAAATTATATTATTATGCTGGAACGTCTAATAATAAGTTAACTAATTATAAAAAAGCTATAGATTATTTAGAAACTGGTTTAGAATTTGTTTTAGAAGACAACGCTTTGGAAAACCAATTTTACAAAGAATTAGCCGAATCTTATAAAAACATTGGTAACAAAAAGAAAGAGGAATATTATATTTTAAAAATCAGAAGCACTTGCTAAAAAAAGAAAATAATGAAAAAACTATTTTTTCTATTGCTTACGCTTTTTATCTTTTCTTGTAAAAGTAAACAAGCCTTAACTGGTGGTATTGCAAGTAAAGATGCAACTGCAACTAAAATAATTCAAGAGCACTACAAGAATCGAAAAGATTTTAAAACGCTAAATATAAGAGCTACTACAAAATACAAAGACCAAAGTCAGTCTTATGCTGTTAGTACAGAAATTAGAATAAAAAAGGACGAGATGGTTTGGGTTTATGTAAAAATGTTAGGTTTTCCAGTTGCCAAAGCATTAATAACTCCTAATAAAGTAAGTTATTATGAAAAATTAAACAATACTTATTTTGAAGGAGATTTTAAGTTAATAAGCAATTGGATTGGTACCGATTTAGATTTTAATAAAGTCCAAAATCTTTTCTTAGGAATTGCCATTGATGATTTATCTAAAATAGAATATGTTTCCAAAATTGAAAACGAATTATATTTTCTTACCGAAAAAACAAAAACCGATTTCGAAAAGACCTTTTACTTCGAAGCTGAAAATTTTCTGTTGAAGAAAGAATTTGTGCAACAAC
Organism: Flavobacterium sp.; assembly: GCA_012032075.1. Classification (GTDB taxonomy): domain Bacteria; phylum Bacteroidota; class Bacteroidia; order Flavobacteriales; family Flavobacteriaceae; genus Flavobacterium. The sequence goes on along the minus strand of JAAURU010000213.1, from coordinate 1,956 downwards.
CTTCTCAAAATAGAAATTTAGAAATTCAATATCCTTCTCATCAAAAAGAAAATGACATCTTTTTACCAAATGCTATATTGATTAAAGCCATTCAAAAAGATCAAATAAACATTGATATATTCTATAAAAATATTAGTTTTAATGAAGAATTAAACTTTTCTTTTTCAATTCCCGATGGATATGAAGCTGTACAAATAGAATAAATAGGAATAGTATAAAAACAAAATTATCTTTGTAAAAAAAATTCAAATGAATCGATTGCTTATTCTTCTCTTTTCACTACTATTATGTAACAACATAATGGGACAAAAATCTACGGAACAAGAACGGTTAGAAGAACGTAAAGAACAAATTAATAAAGAAATAGCTGCTTTTAAAGCGTTACTTCAAGTAGAAAATAAAAAACAAAAATCGGTTTTAAGCCAAATCGCAGAGCAAAAAGCAAGAATTCGTTTGAGTGAACGATTAATTAGTACTACTGCAAAACAAATGCGTTTGTTAGATGACGATATTTATTTGAAACAGTTAGAAATTAACAAACTCAATAGAGAATTAAAAATCCTAAAAGAAGATTATGCAAAAATGATTGTAAAATCTTATAAGAGTAGAAATGATCAAAGTAGAGTAATGTTTGTGTTGTCGTCTCAAAACTTTCTTCAAGCATACAAAAGAATTCAGTATATGAAACAATATGCTAGTTTTAGAAAAATGCAAGGAGAAGAAATAAGTGAAAAACAAGACAAATTAGCTGAAGCAAAAATAAAACAAGAAGCTAGTAAAAAACAAAAGGAACAAACATTAGCGGCAAATATTACCGAAAAAAAAATAATCGAAGAACAAAAAAAGGAACAAGAAAAGTTAGCACAAGAGTTACAAAAAAACAAGAAAAAATACAGTGCTGAAATAGACAAAAAACAAAAAGAAAGCAAAGAAATTGACAGACAAATTAAGAAATTAATTGCCGCAGCAATTGCAGAAGCCAATAAGAAAAATGAAACAAAAACTGGTGTAAAGTCATCTGGTTCTTCTTCTAAATTTGATTTAACTCCTGAAGGTAAAATAGTTTCTAATAATTTTAAAGCTAACAAAGGAAAATTGCCTTGGCCAGTTGAAAAAGGATATGTCCAATTAAAGTACGGTAATTACCAAGACCCAATTCATAAAAATGTAACGCATTTGAATAGTGGTGTAGAAATTGCTTCACAACCTGGAAGTGCAGCTAGATCTATTTTTGATGGAGAAGTGCTACAAATACAAAGAATAAGTGGAGATAAAAAAGCAGTTTTCATAAGACATGGAGATTTCATTACTGTGTATCTAAATTTAGAATCAGTAAATGTTGCAGTAGGAGATAAAATAAGTGTTAAACAAAACCTTGGTAGAATTATTACTGATTCTTCTGGGAAAGCAATATTAAAGTTTATGGTGTACCAAAATGCAACTACTTTAAACCCTGAAGATTGGTTGTCTGGCATGTAATTTATAAAACTTTAACAAGAATGGCAGAAAACTTGTAACCAACTTAACAATTCAAGTTCCTATATTTGTAATGGTTAATAGCAATAAATTTTCTACTCAAGAAAAACAATAAAGTCGAAATTCTCACTTCGACTTTTTTTTATGCTCAAAATTAAAATTTTAACAAAAAAGGAAGAAAACTTGTAACCAAGTTAACATTTTCAGTTACTATATTTGTATTGGTTAATAGCAGTAATTTTTCTACTCAAGAAAAAAAGTAAAAGTCGAAGTATTCACTTCGGCTTTTTTTATGATTATAAATAAAAGTTTAACAAGAACGGGAGAAAACTTGTAACCATCTTAACAACTCTAATCGTATATTTGTATTGGTTAATAGCAGTAATTTTTCTATTCAAGAAAAAGTTTAAAAAGTCGAAGTTTTTACTTCGGCTTTTTTTATGATTAAAAATAAAAAGTTTAACTAAGAACGGACAGAAA
>JAAURU010000212.1 GCA_012032075.1 Flavobacterium sp. | reverse complement strand
GTGGAGAATGGATTGATGCAATGGCTCAACCAGATGAATTAATGATTAATGTAGGTGATATGCTTTCTCGTCATACAAATAATAAGTTAAAATCTACCATTCATCAAGTTGTTAATCCTCCTAGAGAATTATGGGGAAGTTCAAGATTTTCTATTCCATTCTTCATGCATCCTGTGGGTGATATGAAATTAAATTGTTTAGAAGAATGTATCGATGAAAATAATCCAAAATTATATGAAGATATAACCGCTGGTGAGTTTTTGTATGAAAGATTAGTGGAACTTGGTTTAATCAAAAAATAAATATATAAATTCCAATATTTAAAATTCCAAATTCCAAAAAACGCATTGGGATTTGGAATTTGTTTTTCTAATTTTTAAATTTTATGAGTTTAGAAGACCAATTAAAAAAACTTTTCCCAGAACATGAAGTTTCAAACGAACCAGAAACTGTTGAGGAAAAAGAGCATGAATTATTCGTTCAAAAAGAGCCAATGATTTGTAAATATGAAAAAAGAAAAGGAAAACCAACAACGATAATTGCTGGTTATGAAGGAGAAGATGAAGATTTTAAACTATTAGCTAAAGAAATTAAAAACAAATTTGCTGTTGGTGGTAGTTTTAAAGATGGAGAAATCATAATCCAAGGAGATTATCGCGATAAAATAATGAAATACCTACAAGAAAAAGGTTTTAAAACCAAACGTGTAGGAGGATAATTTTCTGTAAGTTGAAAAAAAGTATATTGTAAATTGAACGTTCAAACTACATTATACAGAAATACAATATACATTATACAATTTTAAAAAATGATACAAAATTCAGAACTTATATTAAACCCAGATGGTAGTTTATACCACATCAATTTAAAACCCGAAAATATTGCTCACGATATCATCTTTGTGGGTGATCAAGATCGTGTTTCAAAAATAACCGATCGATTTGATTCAATAGAGTTTACAACTCAAAAGAGAGAGTTCAAGACGCAAACAGGTGTTTACAAAGGCAAAAGATTAACGGTAATTTCAACAGGAATTGGCCCTGATAATATTGATATCGTTTTAAACGAATTAGATGCTTTGGTAAACATTGATTTAGAAACGCGTAAACCAAAAGAAAAACATACTGCCTTAAATATTGTAAGAATAGGTACTTCGGGTTCGTTACAAAAAGATATTCCTGTAGATAGTTTTGTAATGAGCGAATATGCAATAGGTTTAGACAATATGTTACGCTCCTATTTAATTGATTCAGTTACTGAAAACGATATTGAAAATGCTTTTATGGAACAAACCAATTGGGATTTGAGAAAATGCCGTCCTTGTGTAATAAAATGTAGTGAAACTCTATCTTCTAAAATTTTTAGTACTAAAATGCACAAAGGTTTTACTGGAACAGCTGGAGGTTTTTATGGTCCGCAAGGAAGAGTGTTGCGTTTAGCCATTCAAGATCCCAACCTAAATACTAAAATGGATAATTTCAATTATAAAGGAACTCGAATGACCAATCTTGAAATGGAAACCGCTGCTATTTATGGTTTAGGAAAATTACTTGGACATCATTGTTTGTCATTAAATGCAATTATTGCTAATAGAGCAACTGGAGATTTCAGTCAAAATCCGTATCAAGTTGTAGAAGATTTGATTGATTATACTTTGGAAAAGTTAGTTAATTAGTCAATTTGAAAATGTGGCAATTTGTTAATTATTGAAAATATAGTTTGAAATCCCGTTTTGCAAGACATACTAACAATTTAGAAAAGATTAAATCCTTTTACATTGATATATTAGGATTTGAACTTTTAGTTGGTTTTGAAAATCATAATAATTATGATGGTATTTTCATTGGTAAACCTAATTTAGATTGGCATTTAGAATTTACAAAATCAAATGAAATAGTAAATTTTAATTTTGGTGAAGAAAATTACTTGGTTTTTTATAATAAAACTGTGAAAGAATTTGAAAGCATAAAGAGTAAACTCATTAATAATTATGTTACATTTATTTCATCAAAGAATCCATATTGGAATGAAAATGGAATAATTATAAAAGATCCTGATGACTATTCTATTATAATTGCAATGATAAAAGTATAGCAAACTCAGTTTTAGAAATCTAGATAATTTTAAATTACTAAAATCTATGTCAACAAAAAAAAATATGAATTTAATCCTAGAAACCAAAAGACTTATTCTTAGACCATTGGAATTTTCTGATGCAGAAGACATGTTTACTATGGATGCAAATCCTTTGGTTCACAAATACCTTTGGCAAAATCCTTCAAAATCTATTGAAGAAAGCATAAAAACGATTGAATATGTTAAAAGTCAATATGAGCGAAATAATATTGGTCGCTTTGCAACTATTTTAAAAGATACAGGAGAATTTATTGGTTGGACAGGAATTAAATATATCGATGATTATGTTGAAAATGGAAATACAAACTTTTTTGATTATGGTTATCGGTTAAATGAGCAATTTTGGAACAAAGGTTATGCTACTGAAGCAACCCTGTTTTGGTTAGACTATGGTTTTAACCAAATGAAAATAGAAATCATGAATGCTTACACTAATGCTGAAAACGGAGCTTCTAATCACATTCTTCAAAAATGTAGTATGCAATTTATGGAAGATTATCTTGATAAAGTGGGTGTTTTATGGAAATGGTGGCAGTTAAAGAAATCAGAATATAAAAATTAGAATTTCGAGTTATAATTAAATATATTTAAATCATGAAAATTAATGTCCTATACATAGTATTAATTGTATTCTTAATCAGCTGTAAACCAGATGACGTAGTTATTGAAGAAAATAGAAATTTTCATATGGGAGTTACTCCATGGCCTGGAAATTTTACTTTATCCGATTTAGATATTGCTTATGATTTTATCAATAATCATTGTGATATCGTTTCACATCATTTTGATGAAGGAATTCCTTATGAAGAAGCTTTTAATAATCAAACTATGCCTATTGAATTGCAACAGCAAATTGAATACAGAAATGCAAAAACAAATGATGATAAAAAGATTCTTTTAAGTATTGCTGCATTAGATTTAACTCGAAAAAGCAAAGCAGAATATCATGATAAATCTTTAGTTTCAAATGCTATTAAACAGGAATGGATGACTAAAGATTTTAATGATGCAACGGTTATAACTGCTTATATTAACTATGTTAATTACTTAATTAATGCATTTAATCCAAATTATGTAAATTTTGGAGTTGAAAGTAATGTGGAAACATTTGAGGTACTAGAATTTGCAAAATATAAAGATTTTATAGCTCAAGTTTATGCTTCATTAAAAGCTACACATCCTAATTTACCACTTTTGTAAGTTTTATTGTAAACGAAAACAACCAAAGTTTCATGTTTGCCAATGAATTATTACCCTACACAGATTACATTGGTCTTAGTGCATACCCTTACAGTGGTTTCAATGGATTATTAACTGGGGAAACCAATCCTAATACTATTCCAAACAATTTTTTTGAAAAATATATCAATATGGTCAACAAGCCTTTTTGCATAACAGAGACTGGTTATATTGCAGAAAATTTAGTAGTCCCTTTTTACGGCTTAAATAAGCAAGGAACACCTGAATGGCAAAGAGCATATTTAGAAAAAATCATAAATATTTGTCAGTCTAAAAATGCAGCTTTTTAATTTGGTTCTGTTCAAAGGATTACGATTATGGCAACCAATATTTACAACAACAAAACCAATATTTTGATTTATTAGCGTTGTGGCAAGACATTGGATTAATTGACCAAGATAATAACAAAAGACCTTCCTATTATTTGTGGGAAAAATGGTATTTGAAAGTAAAAAATTAAAAACGCTATTCAAAATGTAATATGAAAACAATAAAAATTGTAGGAGTACCAGAACATTTTAATTTACCTTGGCAATTATGCATTGATAATGGAGAGTTTGAAGAAGCTGGAATCGATTTACAATGGACAGATATTCCAGAAGGAACGGGTAAAATGTGCCAAATGCTTCGCGATAAAGAAACCGATATTGCAGTAATTTTAACAGAAGGAATTGTAAAAGATATTATTGCTGGAAATAATTCAAAAATAGTACAAGTATATGTGCAAAGTCCATTAATTTGGGGAATTCATGTTGCTGCAAATTCTAAATACCAAAGTATAAATGATTTAAAAGGAAAAAAAGCAGCCATTTCTCGCTATGGTTCAGGTTCTCATTTAATGAGTTACGTAAACGCTCAAAATAACCATTGGGAAACCCAAAATTTAGAATTTGAAATTGTAAATACTATTGATGGTGCTGTAGATGCATTGACTTCTGCAAAAGCAGATTATTTTATGTGGGAACGATTCATGACAAAACCTCTAGTTGATAATGGAATTTTTAGAAGAATTAGTGATTGTCCTACTCCTTGGCCTTGTTTTGTGATTGCTGTTAGAAATGAAATATTAGAAAAAGAATCTCACATTATTGAACAAATTTTAGAAATAATAAATACCACAACAGAAGAATTTAAGTTTATTCCAAGCATCGATAGAACATTAGCTTCAAAATACAATCAAAAGTTAAAAGATATTCAAGAATGGTTATCATTAACGAATTGGTCACAAAAACAATTGGATAAAAAAACAGTAGAAAAAATTCAAAATCAACTGTATTCGTTAAATATTATTGAAAAAACGATTCCTTATGAAATGATAGTTAAATAATTACTTATTTTTATCGTTTTAAACTTGAATGATAACCTTACCCAAAATTAATTATACTAAAATTAAGGAAAAGCTTTCTTTACCAAAGCCTTGGGATAATATTATCATTTTTTTATTAAATATATTAATTACAATACCTGTTTTCTTAATAGCGCACCAAAATTTTATTGAGTTAAATTGGTATTATAACCTCGATAGAATTTTACTTTTTATACTTATTTTGGTTGGAATTCAGTTTGTATTAAGATCTTTAAAAACAATAATAATAATTTGTATATTTTTCTATTTGTTAAGTTTAATTTATGGAACTCTCTTTGGAGAATATGGTTTTAATAGGGTTTTTGAAGATTATAAGTATATGATTTATTCTATGAGTGAAAATCCAAAACCACAAGATTTAATCATATCAAAATTGCTCCCTTTTCCCAATAAATCAAAAATTATTGATGCTGTAGATTTTACCAATCCAAAAGTTAGAAATTTTGCCCTTTATGCTACCACAAAACATTTTAAAGATGTGAAAAGCACTAAAGAAACCCGAAAGTTAATTCAGTATTTTGCTGTTTTTAAAGAAATTAAAGACAATTGGAATTATGTGAATGATCCAAAAGGAAGAGAATACATTGCTTATGCATCTGAGAGTTTGCAACATTTTTCTGGAGATTGTGACGATCATGCCATTTTAATGTCGGCTTCTATAAAGGCTATAGGTGGAACTCCAAGAATTATTCATACTGGTGGTCATTTATATCCTGAAATACTAATTGGCAATAAAACTAATCTAGAAACCGCAGTTTTTTTAATTAAAGAAGTTTTATTTAAAAAAGAAGCAAAAGACCAACAACTTCATTATCATATTGATGAGCGAGGTCAAATTTGGTTAAACTTAGATTACACAGCAAATTATCCAGGTGGTCCTTTCATGAAAGAAGAAATTTTAGGAGAATTGACTTTTAATTGATCAGCTAAAATAATTATAAACGAAAACTTACTAAATAAAAATTCATATAAATAAATCATAAAACAAATATTCTGCTTTAAAATTAGTTTTCTAAGAAGATATTAATTAAAAATGAAAATTCAGATTATAACGAAAAGATTGTGGTTTGCCGTCAAGCTTTCCAGGAGTCCAGTCGGGCATTGATTTTAAAACCCGTATTAATTCATTATCCATTTCTACTGAAAAGCCCTTTACAATACTAATGTTATCAATTTTACCTATTTTATTAACATTGAAGCTTACTTGAATTTCAATTTGTTTTTTTGGCTTTTTATTATGTGGATATATGAATCTCTTCTTAACTTCGGCAATAAAATCAGTATCTCCAGAAGAAAAAATTGGCTTTACATTATATGGAAAAAATCTATCTCATTTCCTAAAGTATCAAAACATTTACCACTGATAAATTTTCCATACTCATAAATTTCATCTCTTTTTAAAATACTATTATCATAAAAAAATTTTACAATGACCGTTTAAATTTTCTTCTACATAATTTGCGTCTATTTTTAAATTCCCGTTTGAATAAAAAAGCTTATAAGAACCCCCTTTGATTAGTTTATCCATGTCTAAATATTCAATTTTAGAAATGAATTAATTCCGTTTTTATCTAGTACAAACAGAATAACCATTATTATATAGACTATTTTTAACATAATAATAATAAATTTTAGTTGCATTAATACTATCAACTATTCTATTTAAACTATCAGAAAATTCTACTTTAATTAATTTTTCCACATCATCTTTTTTAAAGGAATATTCATATTTATTTCTAAGCTTTCCAGAAATAATTGTCTTTTCTAAAATTAATTTATTTTCATTGAAAATATATTCTTCTGTACCTTTGTAATTTCCTTCTCTGAAATTTTCAAGTAGATTTTTTTATTGTCTTTCCATTTATATTCTCTAATTACTGAATCAGAGAAATTTCAATATTCTCTTTGTATAAAAATTATTTAC
>JAAURU010000211.1 GCA_012032075.1 Flavobacterium sp. | reverse complement strand
AGAAAATAAGCATAAGGCTAAAGCTGATAAAAAAAATTAATTTTTTCATATTTACAATTATTGATTAGATTTTATTTAAAAACAACCACCCCATAAAGTGGCGGTAAAAAACACAGCTCAAACTTTATTCTTTAATTATTTTTTAGAAAGCAGACCTTTTTCAGTATGTAATTGAATAAAATAAATCCCTTTAGATAAGTTTGATAGATTAATCGTATTGCTTGTGTTTATATACTTATTATTTAGTAATTCTCTTCCGTTCATATCAATAACAGAAATTGTATTGATTAGAATATTATCAGGATTAATGATAGAAATAAAATCTAATACTGGGTTTGGATACATTGATAAATTGGATTTATTAAAGTCTTCAACAGATAAAACAGTAGAAATTACAAAAGTGTCTAAATAGATTGCAGCATTAGAACCAACTAAACCACTAAAAGACCCATTATTTTCAACTCCAAATCTGTATTCACCTGAAGTTGTTGGTGTGTAATTTAATTCAAATAGATCAAAATTTGTAGTAAGAGAATTAGCTGCAATACTTAAAAGTTGTATATGTTGTCCTTGATTGAAATAGTTATTATTAGGGGTGACAAATGTTTTTATAGTTCCAGAAACTGTGGCAGGTACTGAACTTGAACTTAAACTCGTTCTTGCATAATAAGATAGTTTATAGGTGTTACCTGCAACTAAACTAACTTTTCTAGAAAAATTAATGATTCAGTTAGAGTAGTTTTATCCATAAAAGAATAAACTGAGTTAGAACCAGATTGAGTTAAAGCACTTGGCCCAGAACTATAACTTGTAAAACGAGAATTTAACGTTGAATTAAATCTATTGAAACCTAAATTTAAAAAATTAGTGTTGCTGTCAAAATTTTGAGTATATGTTAAGGGTGCTGATGCAAATTCAGTATTAACTCTTATTGGTCCTGCCCAAATAGAACTTTCAGTAGCCGAGCAATTAGACTTAATGTAAATATCATAAAATGTAGAGGCAGTCAATCCATTAAAAGAAACTGTATTTCCGTTTATAGTTGTGGTTTGCAAAGCTGATCCTGAGCCAACTGCATAGTTTAAAGGACCAATTTCTAAAGTATAAGACATAGGAGATGTTCCGCCAAGAGGAGTTTGCCATGCTAAATTAACAGTGTTTTCCGTATTTTCTGTAGCAACATTTAAACCAGCAGTACTCAAACAATTAGTTGGAGTAAATGAATAATTAAAATTTACAGCTTGATTATCTGTATAAAAATCTGACCAAACAATATAGTATTTAGTACCAGCAACTACATCTAAATTTATCAATTCAGATCGCAAATCTGTTGCCGAAATATTATTATTAAATGCATAACATGTCATATTATTGCATAAATTGGTTGGTTGATATAAGACTGTTAATAAAGTATTCACAGTAGTGGTATTTTGAGGTGTGTTAGCTGAAATAGTTAACAATCCGTTTTGTGTTGGCGTATATTGAAACCATTTTGCATTAGCATCAAAGTATTGATTGCTTACACCGCACTGTATATCAGGCACACCTTCGTTTATTAAACCAATATTTTGCGTTCCACTATTTCCAGAAATAACAGTTGCATTAGCACAAAAATCGCCTAAAGTTATTTTTCTCAATCTGTAATTCCCCCAATCGGCAACAAATAAAATATTAGGAGACATATACAACAAACTAGATGGAGTATTAAAACTTGCATCTAAACCATTTCCGTTTCTAAAACCTTGTCCCGAAGTGCTACCTGGCTAAAGTAGTTACCTGTCCAGCCATTTATTTTTCTAATGGTATGTCCTGATCTATCTGCTATATAGAAGCTTGTACCGTCATATTCTATACTTGATGGTCCATTAAAACTGGCTGATAAAAGCGTACCATCTGTTGTTGTAGCAGTGCCTGATCCAGAAAATGTTGAAATAGTTCCAGCAACTAAATCAATTTTTCTAATTTTATTAGACCCAAAATCCGTCACATAAAATTCAGTATTAGAAATAGCTTTTACATCGGCAGGATCGTTAAAAGTACCAGATGTAAGTGAGCCATCATTACCAGTTGAGTTACCTTGTATACCATAAGTAGTCACATAGGCACCAGTATTCGTTATTATCCTAACAATTTTATTTGTTCTTTCTGCAATAACTAAATTTCCATTTGGTAAAACATCAATGCCTTGTGGTTGATTAAAGTAAGTAGGTACACCTCCTAAAAGATAACCGTTTACACCAGAAACACCAGCTATTGTTGTAACACTTCCAGAAGAGTTTATTTTACGAATAGTATGATTACCTCTATCTGTAACATAAATATTATCTGCAACATCAATGGCTATATCATAGGGTTGGAAAAAAAGTGCATTAACCCCTACGCCATTTTGCGAACCCGAAACCGAAGTGTTACTACCTGCAAAAACAGTTGAAACACCAGCTGGAGTAATTTTTCTAATATTGTTAGCAGTAAAATCTACCAAAAAAATATTTCCTTGTGAGTCTTTTGCTAAGCCAGAAGGAGTTCTGTAAGCATTTTGAATACCAGCGCCTTCAACTACTCCATTAAAAGTATTTCCTGAAAAAGTAGAGACTGAATTAATTTGTCCAAAAACACTATAAAATAATAGTGTTAAAATAGAAAGTAAAATATTTTTCATAAATAAAAATTTAAAAAGTTTGCGACAAAAGTATAAAGTAGATAAAAGCAAAAAATCACCCTATTCGGGTGATTTTTAAATGAGAAAAACAATAAAATTCACAAATATGAAAAAAAACTATTTTCTATTCCTTAATAATTTTTTTCGATAAAACTTCTTGGTTAGAAGTGATTAAATTAATGATATAAACACCTTTCTCTAATTCAGAGATATTAATTAGATTATTATTTAAATCGGTATATTTAAATTCTTTAACTACTCTTCCATTTAAATCAACAATACTAATATTTTCAATATCTAAATTATCATTATTTTGAATAGTAATGTTATCTAAAACTGGGTTAGGATATAATTGCAATGAACTTTTTGAGAAACTGTTAACTGATAATGCTGTTGAAACCACAACAGAATCTAACATCAGCCATGCTGTTCCCGTACCTGTTGTTCTTTGAAAAGCATTTCTAAAAGCGATTCTATATTGACCTGAATTAGAAACAGTAAAATTATGATTCTCTGAAAAATATCCCAAATCACTAGTATTTGTTAAGTTAACTATTTGATTATGAGTAGCTGGGTTAGTATAGTCAGAATTTGAAGTATAACTAACTTGTAAAGAACGTGATGTTGTAGTTCCTGATGAAAGAACTTGTCTAGCCATAAAAGATACTGTATAGCTTTGACCAGCTGTTAAATTCAATTTCCTTGTATAAGCATATGTATTAGTTGGTGTGTTTAAAGTAGGCTCAATTGGAGAATAAATAGATCTTGTTCCAGAATTTACAAAAGGAGTTGAACCTGTATAAGTTCTCCATAAAGTACTATTTGTTCCACCAGATCGATTCCATCCCACATATAAAAAAGAAACATCAGAATCAAAATTTTCAGTATAAGTTGGTGTAACTGCAGTAAACTCAGTTGCTGATCTAAAAGGACCATACCAAACTGAACTATCCGATGCAGAACAGTTAGATTTAATGTAGATATCGTAAACTGTATTAGATGTTAAACCAGTTATTGTTGTAGAATTAGCTACTAATGATGGAATTGTTTGCAAAGCAGCTGAACTATCTACACCATAATCTCTTGGACCAATTTGAATAGTATAACTTGAAGGGTTTGTATTTCCAACAGTTGGAGCTGTCCAATTTACATTAATTGTATTTTCGGTTGGTGTACCAAAAGTTACTGTGTTTGGTCTAAAACAAGTTTGAGGTGTAAACTCATAAAAAAAGTTAACAGCAGCGTTGTCTGATACTTTGTCATCAAACACGAAGTAATATGTTGTTCCTGCTGTCAAAATCAAATCATTTATTGTTGATCGTAAATCTGTTGTTGAAACGTTATCATTCCCTGAAAAACACGTTAATGCACTACAAGTACCCGTAAAAATAGATAATCTGGTGTCAACAGTAGTTGCATTTTGTGGAGTAATTGTTGTAATATCTAAAAGCCCATTTTGTGTTGGTGTAAACGACCACCAATTGGCATTAGGGTTGGCTTGTGAAAATGAATAACAAACTGGTGAAGCTGGAATTGTTCCTGTAATGGTGCCTATGTTTATTGTTCCTGAATTAGCCGTAAGTGTTTGTACGACTCCCAAACAATTTTCAGTTAATTCAATTTTTCTTATTACATCATTTCCATAATCACAGACTAATAAAGCATCACCTATTTTAACAATACCTATTGGATTATCAAACTTAGTAGTTGATGGATTGCCATTTAAAAAACCAGCTGATGAAGAACCAGATAAATTATTCATCGTAGAGGTAGTTAATGAAAAATATTTTATGTTATGATTAAAAGAAAAATATAAGTTATTTCCATCTAAATACATATCTGTAATAGCTTCACTTAAAGTAGTTACTGTTGAAACTTCTGAAGAACTAATTTTTCTTACTGTTAAATTATTTCCAGAAATACAATATAAATTCCCTGAACTATCAATTTCTAAATCTCGTGGATAAGAAAAAGTTGCACTTAATAAAGAACCATTTGTCCCTCCAGAAGCACCTTGAATACCAGCATATGTAGTAGTAGTTGAAGTAGAAGGCACAAATTTTTTAATAACATTATCAGTTAAAGTATAATAAACATTTCCTAAATTATCAACTGCCACTCCTGTTGCCTCTTCTCCATTTAAACTAGAATAAATTATACCAATTTGATTTCCATTTAAATCTAATCTACTTACTTTATAGTCTCTATTAAGAACATTATTATTGTCAATATATGGAAAGTATGATGAAACTAGTAACGAATTTGTTGTAGAATCGTAAGCCATATCTGATATTAGTCTTGGGCTATTTGATATTGAACTAACAATTCCATTGGTACTAATTTTTCTAATTGTAACACTATTAACATTAAATTGAGAAACATAGAGATTATTATCAGCATCTTTAACGATATGTGCAGGTGAAAGAGTAGCAACGTTTAAATTTCCATTTATACAGCAAGCACTATTTGGAATTCCTGTATAAGTTGTTGTATAACCAATTTGCCCAAAAACACTTAAATTAATAAGTGCAGTAAATAAAAGTAAAATATTTTTCATTTTTGAATATATTTAAAGTTGGGGCAAATGTAAAAAACAGGATAAAGCAAAAAATCACCCTTTCGGGTGATTTTTATTAAAAAACTGTTCTTATTAACAATCTTTTTAAGCACTAAATTAAAATAATTTAGGGATGAGTTGCGGCTGCACCAGCAGATAAAATTTTATCAGCAAACTTACCATTGCTTTGTGATGACTTCTTGCGTCTTGAATTGAAGACATAGTTCCAAGACGATCTTGGCTCCCTTTTACAGTTTTCATCTCCTGCTTATTTATTTTTGAACTAGTAAAATTTTGGATTAATTTCATTATATATGTATTTAAATTGTTCTTGAAAAGATATAATCTTAGTTAACACAAAAAATCGCTCTTTTAGAGTGATTTATTTTAAATCTAATTCTACTTATAAGAAGAGGACGAATTCTGAGACGTATGACTACCTTCATGAGGTATCAAATTACCTGATTCTGGATTGTTTGAAAAATTAATATTTCCTCCTACTGCAAATGAAGCCGATTGTAATCCTTGGTTAGGATTAACTGCTGGTGCATGAATAGTGAATTGTATTCCAATTCCAAGAGCTGAATTAAGCATATTAATAATTTCTGTAGGTAATGGATCTCCTCCTACTACTTTACCTAATTCTTTTTTGTTTAAAACAGAATTGCTAAATTTTCCATAGTATTTAGTTTTCAAAATTATTTAATTACACTTACTGCTCCATTGGTAGCTGACCCACCAACATTTGCTGGCTCATTATGAAGATTTTGAAAAAACTCAACTGTTTTATCTTTCACATAAATTAATAGTGGAGCTATAAAACCTCCATTAATGCTTTTGATTTCTTGATTTGAAATTTGACTTGATTTGAAACTTTCAATTGTTTTCATACTGTTTTATTTTAAATATTTTGACAAAAATATAATCTATTTCAAAGCAAAAAATCACCCTATTCGGGTGATTTTTATACTTTACCTGTAAAGGTTAATTTTGTTCCACTACTACTTTCAATTTCCAACAAACCTTCTATTTTAGAAGCTCGTTTAAACATATTTATAATACCATTTTTACGTTTAATCATTGTGTCATCAAAACCTTTACCGTTATCTTGCAAACTAATCATCAAAAAATTATCAGTAAATTTAATTTGTAAACTTATCTTATTCGCTTTACTATGCTTTAATGCATTTGTCATAGCTTCTTTGAACAACAATAATAATTGACGATTCCAATATACTGGAAGTTTTATATTTTTATCAATTACTTGATTATCTGTAAAGAATGAAATAGTAGAATTTTGAAAAAGTTCAATACCAAAATCGATTAAAACAGTAATCAATTGATCTAAAGTGTCATTTTTAGAATCTATAGACCAAATAAAATCTCTAATCCCTTGATATAATTCTTGACTATCTTTATTTATTCGGTTTATTATACTGTTGTTTCTTGTTCATTAAT
>JAAURU010000210.1 GCA_012032075.1 Flavobacterium sp. | reverse complement strand
CGTGTTACTGCTCTTGGTTCAAGACCACCATCAACCCAAGATTTTACTTGTCCGTAAACATTCAATTTCCAATCGTTTTTGTGTCCTTCTAAAACCCATTCTTTTAGAAAAGTATCGTATTCATTTAAAGGTAAAAACCAATGTTTAGTTTCTTTTAAAACGGGAGTTTCACCTGTAATGGTAGATTTCGGATTTATTAAATCGGTCGCATTTAATGAGGAACCACATCTTTCGCATTGGTCACCATAAGCATCTGGATTTTCACATTTCGGACACGTTCCTGTTACAAAACGATCTGCTAGAAATTGTTCTGCTTTGGCATCATATAATTGTTCGGTAGTTTGTTCAATAAACTTTCCATCTTTGTATAATTTTTAAAAAATTCTTGTGCTGTATCATGATGAATTTTTGAAGAAGTTCTCGAATAATTGTCAAATGTAATTCCAAAATCGATAAAAGATTGACGAATAATTCCATCATATTTATCAATTACTTCTTGTGGTGTAATTCCTTCTTTTTTCGCTTTCATCGATATAGCTACTCCGTGTTCGTCGCTTCCACAAACAAAAACAACATCTTTTCCTTGCAAACGTAAATAACGTGCATAAATATCACTTGGCACATAAACACCTGCTAAATGACCTATGTGTATTGGACCATTAGTATAAGGTAAAGCAGCGGTAATCGTATATCTTTTCGGATTCTCTAACATAATTCAATTGTATTTTAGTTCCTGAAATTATTCAGAAAACATGCAAAAATAATTCTTTAGTAACGATTTGACGAATTTTTAGCGCTTATTTATGTATTTTTGGGTTAAACTTTTTAATTTATGAAGTTTAATTATTTAGTTGTTTTAATTTTTGTTTCATTATACTCTCATTCTCAACAAAAAATGAAAATTCCATCGTATCTTAAAAAAGGCGACACGGTTGCTATTGTTTGTACTGCTCGAAAATTTATGCCAGAAGACGCAAAACCTGCTATTGAATTATTAGAATCTTGGGGTTTAAAAACCAAACTGGGAAGAACCATAGGTTTAGATAGTTGTCAATTAGGAGGAACTGATGCAGAACGTGCAACTGATTTACAAAACATGATGGACGATGATAATGTAAAAGCGATTTGGTGTGCTCGCGGTGGTTATGGAACGGTAAGAATTGTTGATATGCTCGATTTTACAAAATTCAAAAAAAATCCAAAATGGATAATGGGTTTTAGCGATGTAACGGTTCTACACAGTCATTTGAATACCTTAGGAATTGCCTCTTTACATTCCATTATGCCTTTTACAGTTCCAAGAGCTCCAGAAGAAGTGAAAGAAACATTTAAAAACGCTTTATTTGGTAAAAAACTAGAATATAGTATTCCTTCTAAATCTTATGATGTTAAAGGCAAAGCCAAAGGAGAATTAGTTGGCGGAAACATTTCCATTCTTTATAGTTTATTAGGTTCAAAATCATCTATTGATACTAAAGGAAAAATACTATTCATTGAAGATTTAGACGAATATTTATATCATATTGATAGAATGATGTACAATTTAAAGCGTAATGGTTATTTTGATAACGTAAAAGGTATTATTGTAGGCAGTATGAAAGATATGCATGATAACGATATTCCTTTTGGTCAAAATGAAGTCCAAATTATTACAACAATTGCTAAAGACCACAGTATTCCAATAGCCTTCGAATTTTGTGCAGGTCATCAAAAAGACAATCGTACTTTAATACTAGGAAGCAAAGTCGAATTTGAAGTCAATGAAAATGAAATAAAATTAAAATTTAGTAATTAATTTATAATATTCAACATTCCTAATTTGGAATTTGGAATTTATTTTTGGAATTTTAAAAATGGCTGAACACAACGAATTAGGCAAAATAGGTGAAGAAAAAGCAGTATTGTTTCTACAAGAAAATGGTTATGAAATTTTAGAAACAAATTGGGTTTTCGATAAAGCGGAAATTGACATAATTGCTCAAAAAAATGCTATTTTAGCAGTGGTAGAAGTTAAAACTCGTTCTAGTATTGATTTTGGGTTACCCCAAGATTTTGTAAAACCAAAAAAAATCCAATTACTATTAAAAGCTATCAATGAATATGTTATTTCAAATGACTTAGAGGTTGAGGTTCGTTTTGATATAATAGCCATTCATAAAGAAAAATCAAAATTTGTTATAGAACACATTGAAGAAGCATTTTATTATTTTTAAGTTATAAATGTAACATTTTGTGTTTTTTGTTATATTTGTAAAAAAATACAAACAAATGAAAACAATTTCTTCAGTAGTAGAACAATACATTAAGTCTAAACCATTCTTACTTAATTCCTTATCGCAAGGAATAATTAACTTAACTTCTTTAGCTAGGGTAATGATGCCATTTTTAGAGAAAGAATTAGGAAAAGATATCAAACAAGGAGCTGTAGTTATGTCGTTAAAGCGACTTTCAGAAGAGCTCGATTTTAAAATTAACCACAAAATTTCTCGGGTTTTAAAAAATACGGGAGAAATAACGGTTCGTTCCTCTTTAACCGATTATGCGTTTAATATTTCAGATACCTTATTAGATAATCAAGCAAAGTTATTATCAGAAATTAATAAAGAATCTGATGTTTTTTATACTTCTTCGAGAGGTGTTAATGAATCAAATATAATTATAAGTACTTCAGCATCCTATTTAGTAGCCGATTTTTTGAAAACCGAGAAAATAACGTATAAAATTGAAAATCTCTCTTCAATTACAGTAAAATTACCACAGGAAAATGTTTCTGTTCCAGGTGTTTATTATTATATTTTTCAAAGATTAGCTTGGGAAGGAATTATTATTCATGAAGTAATTTCAACAACAAACGAGTTTACTATAATTGTAAGTGATAGTCAAATCGATATTGCTTTTAAAGCAATAAAAGACTTAAAAAGTATTCAAGATTAGCAAAAAGCAGTTTTTTTCTACATCAAAAAAGAAATGTATTTTTACCATTCTTTATACTAAAAAGCAAAAAATTTAGTTAAAGAATTAAAGCGTTTATCTTGAAAAACAATATCGTTACATACTCATTTACAATTGGATTACTTTTTTTCTAATAGCATGCTCCGTTAAGAAAGATAGGTTTGTCAATAGAAATTTTCATGCTGTTACTACAGAATATAATATTTTGTATAACGGAAATCTTGCTTTAGACGCAGGTCTTGAAGAGGTTGTACTTACTTACCAAGATAATTTTTGGGAAATTTTACCAGTTGAAAGACTACCAGACAATGAAGAAAAAATGCTTCCTGGTCAAACCAAAAATCCTAATTTTGAACGCGCTGAAGAAAAAGCAAAAAAAGCAATTGTAAAACATTCTATGAATATCAAAGGCAAAGAGCACAATCCTCAAATGGATGAAGCTCATCTTTTGTTAGCAAAAGCACGTTATTATGATTATAGATTTTTACCTGCTTTAGAAGCGCTGAATTATATTTTATACAAGTATCCAAAAAGCAATAAAATTTACCATGCAAAAGTTTGGAGAGAAAAAGTTAATATTCGTCTAGATAATAATGAAACAGCAATCAAAAACTTAAAAGAGTTATTAGAAGATGAAAAAATTGAAGGTCAAGATTTAGCTGATGCCAATGCAATGCTAACTGAAGCTTACATGAATATTAAAGCAAATGATAGCGCTATTGCAACAATAAAAATTGCAAAAGAAGAAACAAATAATAAAGAAGAAAAAGCGAGATATGCTTTTATTTTAGGTCAACTATATGAATCTTTAGAATACAATGATAGTGCTTATGTTACTTTTCAGGAAGTTATTGATATGAAAAGGAAAGCACCCAGAAGATATGTTATTCAAGCACATGCTAAACAAGCACTTCAATTTGATCACAAAAAAGGAGATACTTTAGTATTTACCGAAAAATTTAATAAACTATTAGAAGACAGAGAAAACCGACCTTATTTGGATATTTTATACCACCAAATGGGTGTTTTTTATGACAAGCAAGAAATTGATTCCACAGCAAAGAAATTTTATAATAAGTCTATTAAAACAGGCTCTCAAGATAAATATTTAGTAGCTTCAAACTATAGAAACTTGGGAGAAATGTATTTTAAAGATACAGAATATAAAGTAGCAGGTCAATATTATGACAGTACTTTACTTGCAATGAATGATCGCACTAGAGAGTATAGAAAAATTAAAAAGAAAAGAGATAATTTAGAAGATGTAATTAAATATGAGGCTATTGCCAAAGAAAACGATAGTATTCTTACGGTTGTTGCAATGTCAGAGGCTGAAAGAAATAGTTATTACGAGAAAATTATAGAAAAGTTAAAAGAACAAGACGAAATAAAAGCTAAAAAAGAAGCAGAACTAGCTAAGATTGAAGCTAATAAAGAAGCGAACAAAGCAATAGCAGAAGCAACGATTTCTAATAATAGTAATCTTCTTCCACTAGGAGGCTTCCCAGTTATTGATAATGATCAAGGGAAAAGCACATTCTATTTTTATAATCCTGTAACAGTTGCTTTTGGTAAAAAAGAATTTAAAAGCAAATGGGGAAGTAGAGAATTAAAAGAAAATTGGAGGGTTTCGGCAACCAATACTATAAATAATGCAACTGTTTCAGATGATGATGTGGATGAAAATGACGTTGTTTTTCAAAATGATTCCTTAAACGCATCAACTAGCAAGCCAGAATATGAAGTTTCATTTTATACTTCAAAATTACCTACAAGTCAAGTTGTAATTGATAGTTTAGCTAAAGATAGAAATTTTGCCTACTATCAATTAGGTAGTATTTACAAAGAAAAATTTAAAGAATATCAATTAGCTGCAAATCGTTTGGAACAATTATTAAAAAATAATCCAGAAGAAAGATTAATACTTCCAGCAAAGTATAATTTATATAAAATATATGAAATTATTAATTTGGCTAAAGCCGAAGAATATAAAAAACAAATAATAGAAGGTTATCCAGAAAGTAGATATGCCCAAATTTTGTCAAACCCTTCTCTAAATGTAGAAGACGACATGAATCCGGAAGCGGTTTACAAAAGACTTTATAAAAAATATGAACAAAATCAGTTAAGAGAAGCTTATCAAGAAGTAGAGGAAAGAATAGAACAATATTTTGGTGAAGAATCATTACCAAAATTCGAAATGTTAAAGGCAAATATCATTGCAAGACTTCAAGGACTTGAAGCGTATAAAAAAGTTTTAAATTTTGTATCTTTAACTTATTCAAATGTTGAAGAAGGAAAACAAGCGGAGCAATTATTGCAAAAGGATATTCCAACGTTAGAAATAGTAGATTTCCAAATGAACGAAGCTACCTCTTGGAAAATAATATTTCCTAAAAATTATCTTATAGATGTAGAAAGCTCAAAAAAGCTTACAGAAACAATAGAAAAATATTTAAAAACAAGATCAAATCCCGATTTAAAATTATCGGTAGATATTTACGATATGGATACTAATTTTATAGTTATACATGGTTTTATTACTGAGGAAGTTGCCAAAGCGACACTAAGTGTTTTACAAGAATATAAAGACTATAAAATAAAGGATAAATCGCATATTGTTTCATCAGAAGATTATAAAATTATCCAAATTAAAAAGAAATTTCTAGAATGGATTAAATAAAACAACAACAAACTAAAACCCTAAATCATGACAATGTTCGAAAAAAATAAAACCAAAGAAGTTGCACCACTTGGTAAAACCAATAGAATTGTTCAAGGAACAAATATAAAAGGAGATGTAGAAACTAAAGAAGATTTTAGATTAGATGGGATTTTAATTGGTAATTATACTTCATCAGGAAAATTAGTTATTGGATCAACAGGAGAAGTGCAAGGAAATATTAAATGTAAGAATGTTGATATTGAAGGGAAATACTCTGGAAAATTGGAAGTAGATGAATTATTAACAGTAAAATCATCCGCTCAAATAAAAGGAGATGTAATCGTAGGTAAACTTTCAATAGAACCAGGAGCCATTTTTGAAGCCACATGCTCTATGAAATCGTCTCAAATGAAAGCAATGAATCCAACACCTACAAAATCAGAAAAAACAGCATAATTAAAAAGATATCCATTTACAAATCCCATATTCATGGGATTTTTTATTTTAAAAAATTAAAAAAGCAAGAAAAATCATCTTTTTTATTTGATTTAAAGCGTGAAGAAACATTTTTTTAATTAAAAATTGCCTATTTTCAGAAAAACATTCATTTTTATTATATCCTCAAAATAATGGCAAAAAAAATAGAAAATTCATTTTTTTAAATTTTAGTTAATAAATCTACACTTAACAATTTAACACAAAAAAAATCAATAACATCTTTCATTTTTGTCAATTTAATCATACAAAAAATCTTTTTCAAATTTCCAAATTGCTTAACCACTTTTTTTTAGCAAACTTTGCACCCCATTTAAAAGAGGATTTTTATGAAAAGATTTTTAGTATATTCAGTAACCTGTTTTTTTATCCTGAATATTTCACAAGTTTACTCACAAAGTAAATTTAAAGGTTTTGTAAAAGACGAAAAAGAAAAATTAAGTTTATTTGGAGCTACAGTTTCAGTTACATCAGAAGGTTCAGTTCTAAAAGAAGAAACAGCTGTAGATTTTGATGGTAGTTTTGCCATTACTTCAACTAAAACGTTTGGAAACATTGAAATTCAATGTATGGTTATGTTACACAATCAATTCCATTTTCAA
>JAAURU010000209.1 GCA_012032075.1 Flavobacterium sp. | reverse complement strand
TCAAGGTCCCCGTTTATAAAATTCAGCGCGGTCGTGGATAAATCGCAAAACATTTTGATATTAAAGATATTGAAACGAAACATTTTGATATTGTTACTGCATTTGAAGTTTTTGAACACTTTAGAAATCCTATGAAAGATATTGAACGAATTTTAACTATTCTGATTCTGTTCTATTTTCAACAGAATTGTTACCAAAATCAATTCAAGAAATCCAAAATTGGTGGTATATTGCGGAGGAAACAGGTCAACATATAGCATTTTACGCAAATGAAACCATGGATTATATTGCTCAAAAATTTAATAAAAATTATTATTCAGACGGTCGAAGTTTACACTTATTTACAGCAAAGAAACTAAGTCAAACTCAAATCGATTATTCATTTAATTATGATAGAAAATATAAAAAAAAATATTTTTGGAATAAATTATTTCAACCAGATTTTAAAAGGATAGAAAATCTTTATTAGAATCAGATTACTATTTTATTAAAAGCTTATTAAATAATTAAATTTTGAATTCTGAAATACACAATGCCTTTGAAGTGATAAAGAATGGAGGAATAATTCTTTACCCTACTGATACGGTTTGGGGAATAGGTTGCGATGCTACAAATGAAGAAGCAATAAAGAAAATATATGCTTTAAAACAGCGTGAAGAAAGCAAAAGCATGATAGTTCTAGTTAATGGTGAACGTATGATGCATCAAATATTTAACGAAATTCCCGATGTAGCATGGCAAATATTAGATTTTGCAGAAAAACCAACTACACTTATACTTGATAAACCAAAAAACGTTGCAAAAAGTATTATTGCAGATGACAATTCGCTTGCTGTTCGAATAGTAACTGAGCCTTTTTGCTTTAAATTAATGGAACGAATGAAAAAACCATTAGTTTCAACATCTGCTAATATTTCAGGGATGTTTGCTCCAAAAACATTTAAAGAAATCACTCCTGAAATTTTAAAAGGTGTTGACTATATTGTAAATTTGCATCAAGATAAAATTTGCAAAATCCTTCAACCATAATCAAATTAGGATTAGACAGTCAGGTTAAAGTGATTAGAAGATAGAATAATGTGCTAATTAATCGATCTGTCAATTAGCCAATTTAACTCAATCTTAAAATTGGCTAATTGACTCATTGTCAAATTGACAAATTAATATAATGAATTACAAACAACATTTAGAAGATAAAATATTTACAATAGTATCGAAAGCTGCTCATGAACTTTAACTTAGAATGTTATGTAATTGGTGGTTTTGTAAGAGATATTTTACTGAATAGAAATCATAAGAAAGACATAGATATTGTAGCTGTTGGCAGTGGTATTGAATTAGCTCTTAAAGTTTCTGAATTACTTCCAAACAACCCAAAAGTCCAAGTTTTCAAGAATTATGGAACAGCTATGTTGCGTTATAACGATATGGATATTGAATTTGTAGGTGCACGAAAAGAATCTTACAATCATGATAGTAGAAATCCAATTGTTGAAAATGGAACATTAAAAGATGATCAAGAAAGAAGAGATTTTACGATTAATGCTCTTGCTTTTTCTTTAAACGACAATACTTTTGGTGAACTTGTTGATCCTTTTAATGGTGTGGAGGATTTAAAAAATAAAATCATAAAAACTCCTTTAGATTCTGATATTACTTATTCCGATGATCCTTGCGAATGCTTCGTGCTATTCGATTTGCTTCTCAATTGCATTTTGAGATTGAAATAAAATCATTAGAAGCAATTACTAGAAATAAAGAAAGAATTAAAATCATTTCTGGAGAAAGAATTGTTGAAGAAATCAATAAAATGCTATTATCTGAAAAACCATCAATAGGATTTTTATTATTGTATCAAACTGGGCTTTTAGATATTATTTTACCAGAATTAACAGCTTTAAATCAGGTAGAAGAAATTGAAGGTCATACCCACAAAAATAATTTTTATCACACATTAGAAGTTGTAGATAACATTTGTCCTAATACAGATGATGTTTGGTTAAGATGGGCAGCTTTATTTGCATGATATTGGTAAATCACCAACAAAAAATTTACCAAAAAACAAGGTTGGACCTTTCACGGACATGAATTTTAGGAAGTAAATGGTAAAACGTATTTTTGAACGATTACACATGCCTTTGAATCAGAAACTGAAGTTTGTCCAAAAAATGGTTGCTATGAGTTCAAGACCTATTGTTTTATCGCAAGATACAGTTACAGATTCTGCTGTTAGGCGATTGGTTTTTGATGCTGGTGAAGACGTAGAAAATTTAATGACCTTATGCGAAGCTGATATTACTACAAAAAACCCTAAAAAGTTTAATCGATACCATGAAAACTTTAAAATTGTTCGTCAGAAAATAGTTGAAGTGGAAGAGCGCGATAATGTACGTAATTTTCAGCCACCTATTTCTGGTGAAGAAATTATGGAAATCTTTGGTTTAAAACCTGGAAGAGAAATTGGAACCTTAAAGGAAGCTGTAAAAGAAGCTATTTTAGAAGGAGAAATTCCAAATGAATATGAGGAAGCTTTAGCTTTTGTGATTAAGAGAGCAGAAAAAATGGGATTACAAAAAGTTTAACTTTTGATGAAAACTAAGCTACAATTAAAATCATTAATTTTGTTAAAAATAAAATGAAAAATTACTTTTTACCCATAACAAAAATTGCTCTTGTATTAGTTTATCTTGTAATTATTGCTGGAGCTTTAGTTCGAATGACAGGTTCTGGAATGGGTTGCCCTGATTGGCCTAAATGTTTTGGTTATTATATTCCTCCAACAGAAGAAAGCGAATTGATTTTTGCCCCTAATAAATCTTACAATAAAGGAATGGTAATTATTAAAGACGAAAGCTTGTTAGTTGCCAAAGAAGATTTTATAACAACAAATACCTTTTCAGAAGTAAACTGGGAAAAATACACTAAACATGATTATGCTATTTTCAATCCATTTCATACATGGGTGGAATACATCAATCGGTTGTTTGGTGCTTTAGCAGGTTTGGGTTGCTTTGCTAGTTTTATTTTAGCATTTTGGCATTGGGAAACCAATAAAAAATTAGCGGTTTATGCTTTTTTAATTTGTGTTCTAATGGGTTTTCAAGCATGGTTAGGAAAAACAGTTGTGGATTCGGTTTTAAATCCTGTTAAGATTACGACTCACATGTTGGTCGCTTTTTTAATTGTTGCACTTCAGTTGTATTTGATTTTTCATTTTCAAAAAGAGAAAGTAAAAGCATTTGTGTACAATAAAAAATTTAAAATTGTACTACTATTCGCTTTGGGTTAACCCTTGTACAAGTCATTTAGGAACATCTGTAAGAGAATTTATTGATCATATTGCTGAAACTGGTTTACCTAAAGCGTTTTGGTTGCAAAATCCTTCCATTACCTTTTATATACATAGAAGTTTTTCTATTTTAGTGACTTTGGTAACAGCTTATTTAGTGTATCAAAACTCAAAACTTAATTTAGGCTTTTCTAAAGTAAAATTAATTTTAGCCATTGTATTATTAGAGATTTTTTCAGGAATTCTAATGTATTATTTTGATTTTCCATTTGGTACACAAACAATACATATTGTTTTGGCAACCATTTTATTTGGTGTTCAATTTTATTTGGTTTTAGAAGCTATCAAAAATTAACAATAGTTAAATAGAAATTTTTAATATATTTACATGTAAATCAGTTTCTTATGTATAAAAACATCTTGTTTGTCTTTATTTTTATCTACATTTCATGTAAACAAGACGAAATTATTTATGAAGAAAATCTTTACAATCCTTTTGTTACTTCAAATGGAACGCAACTCGTTGACGGAAACGGAAACCCTATAACCATAAAAGGAGTTGCATTTTCAAACTTTGTTTGGGAAAATGCAATTTCACAAACACATCATAACGAATTAGATTTTCAAAGAGTAAAAGATATGAATATGAATACAATTCGTTTTTACTTAAATTATAAATTCTTTGAAGATGATTCCAATCCTTATATTTATAAAGAATCTGGTTTTGATTGGTTAAACCAAAACATACAATGGGCTAAAAATAAAAACATAAAGTTAATTTTGAATATGCATGTTCCACAAGGTGGCTATCAATCACAAGGAACAGGAGATGCATTATGGACAAACCCAGAAAATCAAAATAGATTAATTGCTCTATGGAAAGAAATTGCAAAACGATATAAAGACAACATTACTATTTTAGGTTATGGCTTTGTAAATGAACCTGTTCCAACTCAAAATGTAGCGCAATGGGGAATTTTAGCTCAAAAAATTATTAATGCTGTAAGACCAATAGATAAAAACCATATTTTCTTTATTGAAAGAGCTATTTATACAAAACAAACTTTTGAAAATGATACTAATATGAATTTCCCAATAGTAAATGATACTAACATGGCGTATGAATTTCATTTTTATGATCCTTATCAATTTACGCATCAATTATTTTCTTGGGCTTTTAATTTTGATGGTGGAAAATATCCAGATGAAAATTATATTTATTACTCAAATTCTCAATGGCACACTGCAATTTTTAACAATCCATCACCATCTAGTCAAAATTTTGAGTGGACGTATTTTGAAGGTGTTAAATATCTAGTTAATGATAGTCAAATTAAATTAGGCTATCCTGTTTGTGTTGGTCAAAAT
Source organism: Flavobacterium sp. (assembly GCA_012032075.1). GTDB lineage: Bacteria > Bacteroidota > Bacteroidia > Flavobacteriales > Flavobacteriaceae > Flavobacterium. The sequence goes on along the minus strand of JAAURU010000209.1, from coordinate 2,071 downwards.
GCTGGAGGAGCGATTTATTTTGATGATATTGAAATTAAAGAATATGATGCAAATGATATTTACATAAGAACAATAAATCAAAATATACCAAATAATAGTTCAGGTTTTTATTTTTGGTCTATTAATACTAGTGGAAATGGCATAATTTCAAACCAAGGAAGAACCGATGCAAATGCAATTAAAATTTATGGAACTACAGACGATGCTAACATGAGTGGTATCGATTTTGTTTTTCTACCTAAACAAGGATATAAATATCAAATATCGGGTTGGATGAAAGGTGAAAACATTAATGCAAATGCAAATATTAGATTAAGAATAGATTTTTATAAATCTAATGCTCCTATATATACTAGAAATAAGAGTTATTTGGAAGCTGAATTCACTAAATATTATGCTGTTTCAAATTCGAGAAACAAACCTTTATATTTAGGAGAATTTGGAACTGGAAAACCCACATTTGAAAACAATAAAGGTGGAAATCAATGGGTTAATGATATGGTTGAAATTTGCAAACAATACAATTCTTATTTTACATATCATGCTTATCACGAAGATTCATTTGGAATTTATTTTGGTTATGATGAACTTCCTAATCAAAGCAATGCAAACACTTCATTAATAAATTTATTTAAAAATAAACTGCAAAATTATTAATTTTTTAATTTTCTAATCCAACCAAACTTTAAAATCATTAACTCGTTCTCTTGCTACTATAACTTCATCCTCTTTATAAGAAGGTAAAATTATTTTTAAACGAGAATTGGTATGCACCTGAATTTCTTTAATTCCTTTTAATGGTAAAATAAATTTTCTGTTGATTCTAAAAAAATCTTTAGGGTTTAATTCGTTTTCCAATTGTTCCATAGTTAAGTCTAACAAATAATCTCTATTTTCAAAAGTATGCAGATAAGTGCCTTTGTTTTCACTAAAAAAACATTCTACTTCTTGAATGGGTATGACTTTTATTTGTTGGCCAATTTTAACCGAAAAACGAGTCTTATATTCACGCTCAACTGGATTGACTAGCATTCTCTTAATCGCTTCAAAATCTAAGCTTACTGAAGTATTTGCAGTAGTTCGTGCTTTAAATTTAGCAACAGCAGTTTCTAAATCATCTTCATCAATAGGTTTTAGCAAATAATCAATACTATTTAACTTGAAAGCTCTTAAGGCATATTCATCATAAGCAGTTGTAAAAATGACAGCACTTTTAATCTCAATTTGTTCAAAAATTTCAAAAGACAACCCATCTGATAGTTGAATATCGAGGAAAATCAAATCTGGATGTTGATTATTTTGGAACCAAACTAATGATTCTTCAACCGAATGTAGCATTTGATTGACTTGAAGTCCTAATTTTTCAACTTTTCTTTGCAACAATCTTGCTGCTGGTTTTTCATCTTCTATAATTATAATATTCATTCTTTTTATATAAATGGATTATTCAAATATTCTATTTTTAAAAATTTCTTTTAGTTGATCAAAATCCTGTTTTGGTTTTTGCAAATATAAATTTTCTGATACAATTGTTCTTCAGTATCTGCGAAAGGATTGTATATTGTTCTTACTTGAATTACCTCTTCAAAATAAGTATTAAAAAATCACCTACATTATAACTTAAAACAATTGTGGTTTCTGGCATTTTCCTTTGGGCAACCAAGAATAAAAACTTCCATGTAATGAAAAAGCATTGGGTAAAGCATAAGCTGCACCAAATAAGTTTACAGCACCAGCTTGTCCATAATGTTTGCCCCAAATAAGAATGCTTTTTTTTTCTGATAAAGACAAACTATCATTAACAAACGATAATTCTTTCATTGTATTTTCCCATTTTTCTTTAGTATAATATTCATCATACTTAACTGCTACTTTTCCACCATTAATTTCTTCTTTCTCATACTGATTTATGTCCTTTAAATAGGTCTGAAATGAATAAATTGGCATTCCAAAAGGAATTAAAACACTTCCGAAAAGTAACACTAAACTGATGGGATAAATTACCAATTCCTTTTTTTAAAAGTATAGTGTTCCCAAAATATTCCCCCAAATGGTAGTAAAACCAATATAA
>JAAURU010000208.1 GCA_012032075.1 Flavobacterium sp. | reverse complement strand
AGAAAATATATTTATGAGCAGCCCGGTGGTTTTCCGCCCAACCTGCTCAATGTTATTCCACCCATTACATTGCCGGTAAATCCGTTGCCTGCGGGGGCATTGTATAATTTTTTATCCCGGTTCAATGATAAAGCGGTTTTTAATACCATACGAAAAGTTATTAAAGACCATAATGTAAAAGAATGGATTTACATCAAATATTTATTGATCTATTTAAAGACATTGGCTTTGCTCCTGCTAGTATTGACAGGCATTGGGACGATTTAGAGAAAGCTTATACATCAAAATCAAGAAAGTATCATAATTTAATTCATTTAGAAAACATGATTGCTTCTTTTAATGATTATAAAGAACAACTACAATTTCCAAATGAAGTTTTATACGCTATTTTCTATCACGATATCATTTATAAAACTACTCGAAAAGACAATGAAACTAAAAGTGCAGTATATGCTCTGAAAATACTTCCAGAAAACGCTAACATTCATAAGGATTTAGTTTACAATATGATTTGTGCCACGCAATTGCATCAGCACAATTCAATACAAGACATCAATTGGTTGATTGATTTTGATTTAAAGATATTAGCCTCTAATTGGGAAAAATATCAAATCTATTGCCAACAAATACGTAAAGAATATAAAATTTATCCTGATTTATTATATAAACCAGGTCGCAAAAAAGCATTGGCACACTTTTTAGAAAATGATTTTATCTTTCAGACTGATGAATTTAGAACAATGTATGAAAATCAAGCACTAAAAAATATTAAAAAGGAAATAAACCAACTCTAAATAGCTAATCACTAAAAAAATGGCACAAAACAAAAACGCACTTATACGTTACAAAACCATTGATAAATGTTTGCAAAACAAATACCGTCAATGGACTTTAGAAGATTTAATTGAGGCTTGTAGTACTGCTTTGTATGAGTATGAAGGCAAAGAGACTTCAGTAAGTAAACGTACTATTCAATTGGATATCCAATGATGCGTAGTGAAAAACTAGGTTACAACGCTCCTATTGCGGTTTATGATAAGAAATATTATCATTATGAAGACGAAGATTTTTCAATTACTGATATTCCATTAACTGAAAACGATATTAATGTTTTGACTGAAACGGTTTCTATGTTGAAACAGTTTAAAGATTTTTCTTTGTTTACTGATGTTTCAGATATTTTACAACGTTTAGAAGATAAAATTTATGCTGAAAATCGCATACTCAACCTGTAATTCATTTGGATAAGAATGAAAATTTAAAAGGTTTGCATTTTTTAGATGAAATTTATCAAGCTATTATTAAGAAAGTAGTTTTAGTAATTACTTATAAATCTTTTAAATCGAAAGAAGCTCAAGAAATGACTTTTCATCCATTTATTTTGAAAGAATTTAATAATAGATGGTTTTTAGTTGGTAAAACCAAAGGAAGTCAGCCAATAACAAATTTAGCATTAGACCGAATTGAAAAAATAGACTACGATTTCAATATTCCTTTCTTAGAAGAAGAATTTAATGCGGAAGAATATTACAAAAATATTGTAGGTGTTACAGTTAACCAAGGCTTGTATCCAATGAAAATTGAACTTTGGATTGACCAAATGAACGCTCCTTATGTAATTACAAAACCATTACACAATAGTCAACGTATTATTAAAACTAATGAAGACGGAAGCATTATTTTGCATTTATTTTTAATTCCAAATTATGAATTAGAGCGATTATTACTTGGTTTTGGTAATGGTTTAGAGGTTTTAAAACCTAATAACTTAAGGAATAGGCTTATTCGAATTATTGAAAAAACATATCAAAAATACCAAACTAATGTAGAAGAATAAAAAAAATCGGAACTGTTTTAGGATGTTCCGATTTGAAATTTAATTTTAAAAAAAAGATTATTTAAGAACAAAGCTTGTTTTAGAAACGTTTTCTCCTTTTGGACTAAATACATTTACAAAATAAGTTCCAGGTTCAAAATTTTCTCCTGGTAATTCTTCATTAACTTGAACTGATTTATTCTCATATTTAACGGTTGAAATAAAACTGTAAGTTAATGTTTCATCTTCTCCACCCATAGGAATGGTTTGTTTTTCTCCTAAAATATTACCTTTTGTATCCATAATTTGAATGTAATATTTTCTATCCCCAGATGAGGCGATTTGATTTTCAGCAATTAAAAAACTTACTTTTAACTTATCTGCTCTGCTCGCTTTTGTTGTAGCAATTTGTTTTCCAGAACTTCTCTCTTTAACGGCCATAACATTTAAATTTAAAACAGCAAGTTTTGAAGCTTTTTCAACTGTTTTAGTTAAACTGTTATTTTGTACTAAAAGAGTGTCAGTAAACTTTCTATTTTCTTCTAAAGCAGTATTAGTGCTATCTAAGCTAGTTGTTAAAGACATATTTTGTTCTTTCAACAATTTGTTTTCAGCAATTAGATTATCCATTTCTTTCTTTAAACGAAAATAATCATTTTTGTAACGTGCCATTGCAGCAGCATCACCTTTTGATTTTTCTAACTCTTCTAAAAGTTTTGTCATCTCCTCTTTTTGAGCATCAATATCACCTTTAAGAGCTGTGTTTTCACCAGACATTGTTTCCAATTCGGCAATTCTAGCTCTAATTTCATCTTCTAAAGCAGATTTTTCAGTAGATAATTCTGTTATTTCTTTCTTATTATCAGAGGTTAATTTATAAATATAACCTACACTACCTAAGAGCAATAATGTTAATACTACGATTGCTGCTTTTAAACCTGAATTACTTTTTGTGTTTTCCATAAATTATTGGTGATTACTTAGTTATTTTAACAAATGTACAATTTCTTAATTATTTATTCAAAGTAAGAACGTAAGTTATTTTAAAATAGTATTTTTGAAATGAAATTTTTTTACATGGAAAATATTAATTTATTATCTGACAAAGATTTAGCTGAAATAATAAATCATAGAAGCGGTGAAATTAAATTAGGGGAAAAGATATTAACGGTTCCTCCTAACCAAAATAACTGGAATTTTGTTGCCTCTAGCGCAGCTAATTTTGTTATTTTTGGTATTCCAGAGGATATTGGAGTTAAAGCTAATAATGGTCGAATAGGAACTGCTTCAGCTTTTGAAAGTGCTTTAAAAAACTTAGTCAATATTCAGCATAACAAATTTTGTAAAGGTAATACTATTCTAATTTTAGGTGCTCTTGATGTTTCAAAAGAAATGGAATTAGCTAAAGATTTAAAACCTACCAATAAAGAACACAAAAAAAAATTATATAGGTTAGTTGAAAAAATTGATAAAGAAGTTTCTCATATCATTCATCAAATTATTAAAGCTGGAAAAATACCTATTATTATAGGTGGTGGACATAACAATGCTTATGGAAATATAAAAGGTTTGGCTCTAGCCAAAGGAAAACCCGTTAATGCTATAAATTTTGATGCTCATACCGATTTTAGGATTCTTGAAGGAAGACATTCTGGAAATGGTTTTAGTTATGCTTATGAAGAAGGTTTTTTAAAAAACTACTTTGTTTTTGGTATTCATGAGAGTTTTGTATCTAAAAGTGTATTTAATACTATAAAAGAGCTTGATAATAGAGTAAAATATGTAACTTACGAAGAAATTGAAGTAAGGCAACAAAAGACTTTTAATTCGCAACTGGAAGAATCTTTACAATTTATTAAAAATGACCCTTTTGGAGTAGAATTAGACTTAGATGCCATTCCTAATATTCATTCAAGTGCTATGACATTAACTGGATTTAGTGTACAACAAGCAAGAACATTTATTCATTACTTTGGTAAACATAAAAATGCATCTTATATACATATTTGTGAAGGTGCTCCTGATTTAGACCAAACCAATAATAATCATTTAACAGGTAAATTAATTGCTTCATTAATAACTGACTTTATAAAAAGTAAAAGTTTATAATTTACCAAAATAATCATCTGAAACACAGAACTATGACTTTTAAAGAACTTCATTTAATAAATAATATTCAACAAGCATTACTAGAAGAAGGATATGAAAACCCTACTCCTATTCAAGAGCAAGCTATTCCTGAAATTTTAGCTGAACATGATTTAGTAGCTTGTGCACAAACTGGAACAGGAAAAACAGCAGCTTTTGCAATTCCTGTAATTCAATTGATTCATAAAATTGTAGGTTCTGGAACAAAGGTTAAAAAAATTAGAACATTAGTAATAACTCCTACCAGAGAATTAGCCATACAAATAGGTGAAAGTTTTAACACTTATGGAAAATATACTAATATTAAAACGTTAGTAATTTTTGGTGGAGTTAATCAAGTACCACAAGTAGCTGTTTTAAAAAAAGGAGTTGATGTTTTAGTAGCTACACCTGGAAGACTACTTGATTTATACAAACAAGGTTTTATTGATTTAAATCACATGCATCACTTAATTTTAGATGAAGCCGATCAAATGCTAGACATGGGTTTTATTAATGATGTAAAAAAAATTATTAAACTAACACCAAACAATAGACAAACCTTACTTTTTTCGGCAACTATGCCAATTGCCATAAGAGAATTAGCCGATAGTTTTTTAAATAAACCAAATATGTTTCAGTTGCCCCTATTTCAAGCACGGCTGAAAATGTTACACAAAAGGTTTATTTTGTGGATAAGTCAGATAAAAGGAATTTATTATATCATTTAATTCGTAATGATAATATTAAAAATGTTTTGGTTTTTACACGAACTAAACATGGTGCTGACAATGTAGTAAAAGCCTTAAAAAAAATGGAGTTGAAGCAGCTGCAATACATGGAGATAAATCTCAAAATAATAGACAAAGAGTTTTAGAGAGTTTTAAAAATAAAGAAATTTCGATTTTAGTTGCTACAGATATTGCAGCAAGAGGAATTGATATTGAAAGTTTATCTTATGTAATTAATTTTGACATTCCAAATATTTCAGAAACTTATGTTCATAGAATAGGAAGAACAGGTAGAGCAGGAAATTCGGGCTTAGCCATATCTTTTTGTGGTGAAGATGAAAAAGGATATTGGACCGATATTGAAAAATTAATTCGAATGAAAATTAAGGTGGTTACTGATCATCCTTATCCATGGAAAAAAATAGAAAAAGACCCAAATGCAAAACCCGATTTAAGAAATAAAAATAAAAATAATACTTCAAGTAAAAATAATTCTAGAAAGTCAGATGCTTCTAAGAAAAATAAAAAGCGTTGGTATTAAGGACTAATTTATTCTTGAGTACTAATATGCGAACGAATCATTTGAAAAAGTTTTCTTACATCAAAAGGTTTTGCAATAATATCGTCCATTCCAGCTACTTTTGCTCTTGCTTCTACTTCTTCTTTTTCAAAAGCAGTCACAGCAATTACAGGAATAGTATAGCCTTTTTCTCTAATGCGTTTTGTAGTTTCAAAACCATTTATCTTTGGCATATTAATATCCATTAAGATAGCATCGAAAGTATGTTTTTCTAATAATTCCAGGGCAACAAAGCCATCATCGGCAATTTCACAAGTAAATTTATGATTTTCAAGTAATTTTCTAGTTACTATTTGGTTTATTTTATTATCTTCAACTATTAATATTTTATAGGTTTTAGCCTCAGATAAATCAACTTCAATATTATTTACAAATTCTGTAACTTTATTTTCTCCAGATTCAAATGGAATATTAAATGTAACGGTTGTACCAACTCCTACTTCACTTTCTAATTTAATGTCTCCTTTAAATAAATCAATCAATTTTTTTACAATAGTAAGTCCTAAACCAGTTCCTTGATAATCATCTTCTTTTCTATCTATTTGAACAAATTTCTCGAAAACTTTAGATTGATACTCTTTTGGAATTCCAGAACCCGTATCTTTTACTTTAAATTTAATATAACATAAAGCATTTTCCATTCTTTCTAGTTTTGCTTCAATAGTTACTTTTCCATTATGAGTAAATTTTAAAGAATTACTTACTAAATTTATTATTATTTGAGACAATCGAATACTATCTCCAATGATATATTCTGGAATATTTTTATCTACTTTTATATGAATATCATTGTTGTATTTTAAAGCTATATTATCCATAGTATTTTTAATGGTTTCTAGCTTATCTTCTAAATTAAATAAATTAATTTCTAATTCTACTTTGTTTTCTTCAAATTTGTACACTTTTAAAATATCATTTACTAATGACAATAAATAATTTGCCGAAAATTGTAAGGCTTTTTAAATGTGGACTATCTTTTAATTCTTGATGTTCTGCTTCAATAATATCGGTTATACCAATAACTCCATATAGCGGTGTTCTTAATTCGTGACTTATTGTTGACACAAATTGAGATTTTATCTTAGATGCTTCTTCTGCTTTTTCCTTAGCAATTATAAGCTCTTCATTTGCAGCTTTTAATTCTTTATTTGATTTTGTCCTAACTTTATTTAGTTTAAATTGAGAATAAAGTATGATTAAAGTAGTTAAGAAAATAATACATATTAAAACAATAAAAATCTTAATATTTATAAGTTTTTGCTTTTGAATTTTTCTATCTGCTTCGGATTTAATTAATTCTCTATTTACTTCTTCTTTTTCAATTTGCTCTCCTAAACTTTTTACCTTTTCATTTCTCTGTTTATCATAAAAAATTTGTCTTAATGAGTCTGTGACCAATAAATATTGATATGCTTATCAAATTTCTTTCTTTTATAATAAAATAAAGAAAGACTTTTATTAATACCTAATCATGA
>JAAURU010000207.1 GCA_012032075.1 Flavobacterium sp. | reverse complement strand
TCCAATCTATTCAAGTGTTTCATGGTTCTATCCTTTTTATTTTAAAGACAATCAAAATAATAAAATTTATGATAAAAAATTAGAAAATTTAGTAAATGAAATAATGCAAGACTCTACTAAAAAATCAGATTTTTGGTATACTGACGCTCATAATAATCCATATAATTTGAATGAAAATCAAAAAGATTTTTTAAATAAAAATTATACGATTGAAAACAGTGTTGATTATTTTGATTGTTGGGCTAAATTGTATATTAGAAAAACAAATCATTTACAAGGATTAGAGATAAATGAGAGTTCAATTATAGATATTAACCAATTGAGTTATTGGATTGAATCTTTCGAAAAAAATAACTCTGAATTTAAAATTTCAGGATGGGCATTTTTAAAAAAGAAAGATTCATATAATTCAAATATTAAAATAGCTCTTATAGGAGCAAACTCATATAAGTTTCCAGTTGAAATGAAAAGAAGACAAGATGTTACTTCTGCTCATAGTCATGATATGTTTAATTACGATAATAGTGGATTTAATTCAGTTATTAGTTTAGAAAAAGTTCCAAAAGGTAATTATAAAATAGCAATTTTAATTAAAAATAATGAGGACATTAAAATTATTATAACAGACAAGCTAATTTCCAAATAAAATCATATCAACGGGATACCCTATTATAAAAACAATAAAAGATAATATTAGAATAATGAGAAGATTAAGAATACTTTTTTATTGGTTATTTTCTGTTAAAAACAATGTTGGGTTTAAAGAACTTCTTTCGTTTTTAGCAAAACCAAAAGTTGATGTTATTGCAAAACGATATATTAAAAATATAATAGTAATGATGATTTCTCTGAAATAACATTTAAAGGAATTACAAATAAATTATATTGGCCAAATACGTTTTCTGTAAATGGAATAAATCAAGTTACTGCAGAAACATTTGATGAGAATGATTGGCATTACTATCAATATAAAAACACTGAGATTAGGAATGGAGAAATTCTTTTAGATATAGGAACAGCCGAAGGGTTATTTCCACTAGTTGTTATTGATAAATGCAAGCATATTTTTATGATTGAACCAAGTAAGATTTTTATTACTTCACTTCTTAAAACATTTCATAATTTTCAGGATAAAACAACTATAATAAATACAGCTGTAGGTTCAAAAGATGATGTAGTTTTTTTTAATGAAGATTCTTTAGATGGTCAAGTCTCAAATAGCAATATCGGCAACCATAAAATAAGTTTAAGTAAGATAGATACTCTATTTAAAGACAAGAAAATCACTTATTTAAAAGCAGATATTGAAGGCTTTGAGCAAGAAATGTTACATGGTGCTAAAGAAACAATAAAAGCAAATAAACCTAAAATAGCTATTACTACTTATCACAAAGAAAATGTCCCTAAAAAAATTATCGATTTAATAAAAAGTTATGTTCCAGAGTATAACTACTTTGTAAAAGGAATTCATGGTGAAGAACCAAAGCCTGTGATGATACATTTTTGGATTTAATGTTTAAAAATCAATTAATATAATAAATAAAGATTCTCTTAATAAGAGTGAAATAATTATTTGTATGTTACCTAAAATAAATTACCTTTGCTTAAAATTTTTTTAAAAATGAAGAACAAATTTTTGATTTTAATTATGTTGTCTTTAACCTTATTTATAGGTTGTAAAGATGAAAAATCAACAGAACAACCTGTTGTTGAAAAAGTAGTAAATTTAGTTAAAGTTTCAGTAACTGCAACCGTAACTAAAGAAGATAATTTTCAGCTTTTTACAAAGAGGAAGATAATGTTGAGATTCCATTTGCAGAACAAGATGCAGTGTGGAAAGAAGTAAAAGCAAGTGATAAACCACAAGTTATTGAGTTTTTATTGCCTGAGAATGTTTTACCAAATTATTTGCGTTTAGATTTAGGAACTAATCCTGCAAATGAAAGTATTACATTATCTGATATGAAAATCGAGTACTTAGATAAGAAAATAGATATCAACAGTACATCTTTTTTTGAAACTTATTTTATTAATAATCCTTGCATAATTATTGAAGATAAGGCAACAGGATTAATTAAAACCAAAAAGGAAAATGATTTTTATGATCCTTTTTTTAATTCGGGTGAAAATTTAAAATACGAATTGCAAAAAATATTTAAATAGTTGATTTCAAATCAATTTTTAAATACCTCATTAATCCAATGAGGTATTTGTTTTTAATTAAATTTGAATAATAAATAATAAATATTTGAAATTATCTAAATTAATAGATGAAAGCAAGGCAAATTTCTTTATTTATGGAATTGGTCAGGCTTTTAATCTAGTTAGCCCTATAATAATAGCCCCTTATTTAATCTCCATTTGTGGAATAGCATCTTTTGGGAAAATTGGTTTAGGTTTTGCTTTTGCTCTTTTTTTAATTCTTATTGTGGATTATGCATTTGATATTAAAGGCATAAAAAAAGTTGCTGAAAACAGAAAATGATAGTAAATCGCTTCAATATATTCTATTTAATACTTTATATACTAAAACTGTTCTATTAATTATTGCATTTTTAATTGCTTTAATTCTAGTATATACAATCCCAATTTTTGCTGAAGAAAGAAAAATGTTTTTTTTGAGTTTTACAATAGTATTTGCTCAAGTTTTTAATCCTATATGGTATTTACAAGGTTTAGAAGACTTTAAAACCTCTAGTGTTCTAAATGTAGTTTCAAAATTATCCTATGTACTTCTTGTTTTTTGTTTTATAAAGGTTGCTGATGATTATGTATATGTAAACTCTATTCTTGGGCTAACTGCTTTATTTTTTAATCTTATAGGATTGATAATTATTAAAAAAAGATATGATTTTAAGCTTATATATCCAAGTTTTAATATAATAAAGAAAACATTAATAAATGATTTTTCCTTTTCAATCTCACAACTTTTCCTTTCATTAAGACAGCTTTCACCATTATTTTTAGCTAGTTATTTTTTGGTTTTTATCTTAGCAGGTCAATATAAATTTATTGAGCAAATTATTTCTTTTTTCAGGACATTTATTCAGGTTTATTTAAAATTCTTTTTCCCTAAATTATGTTATAAAATTATTATATCTATACAAGAAGCAATGCTTTTTTGGAAAAAATATCGTCTACTACTTTTATTAGGTGTTGTTTCAGTCTTAATCTTAATTTATTTTTCACGAAATACATTATACGTTATTTTAATGTTCCCTTAGAAGAAAATTTAGAATTAGAAAAAGCATTTAGATTCTCTTTAATAGTGCCTTTATTAATGGTTTTTTCATTGTCTTTTGAGCAGTTAATGTTTACTTTTAATAAAAATAAAAGATACATTCAAATTACTATTTTTGTAACAATTATAAATATAATATTACTACTATTTTTAGCACCAATATTTAATTTATATGGTATAATTATTTCATTAATTTTTTCTGAATTACTCTTTATTATTCTATATTTTCTGAATATAGAGATGTTTAATAAATATGAAAAAAAACAAAAATTAATTAATTATGAAACTTTCAAGCCAATCTTTTTATAGTTTTATTTATATATTATGTATTGTAGTATCTTTTTCCCTAATTACGAGTTAACTTTTATAGTTTGGTTATTTGCTATTTTAATTAGTTTAAGAAAAAAATATTCAAATAAAATTTTTTTAATTACATAATACTTTTTTTTAGTATAGTTTTTATAGCTTTTATTTCTTCATTTTTTTATTCAAGCTTATTTTTCAATTGCATCAAAGATTTCACATATTTATTTAAACCTATTTTAGGCATATTAGTTGGTTATCAATTATTTGATAAAGTTGGAAAAAAAGCATTAAATACATTTATCAATGCAGGGATTATTCTATCTTCTATACATATTATTCTTATCATATACGTTTTTTTAAAGTTAAAAACTGTCAATATGAATGTTATAAGAGGAGAAGCTGGTTTTTTTAGTGATTATGAGGTTTATGTTTTAATAATTCTTTTATTTTATGAAAAGTTTGATATTGAAATATCTAAATTCAAAAGAATTTTATTTATTTCACTATTAAGTTTTTCAATATTTATGTATCTCTCAAGAACAAACTTTTTACAATTTGTAATATTAATACTTGGATTAAAAGGATATTTTATTTTAACAAAAAATCGATTAGTGTTCTTTCATTTACAGCTATTATTATAATTTTTAGTTACACGGCTATTTATTATTCAAACCCTAAAAGGAATGGTAAAGGAATAGAAGGATTATTATATAAAATTAAAATCTCTCCTCAAGAAGCTTTTAAAACAAAAATAAATAAAGAAGATTGGAAAGACTTTAATGACAACTATCGATCTTTTGAAAATATATTAACTGTAAAAGAAGTAAGGAAAGATGGAGTAAGATCAATTATGTTTGGGAAAGGTATTGGATCTACAATGAATATTGGTCAAAAAATTTACACAACTGATGGTTCAGTTTTACAACATATTTCAATTGCTCATAATGGGTTTATGACTATTCTTTTAAAGTCTGGAGCTATAGGATTAATAATATTATTAGTAACAATTTGGTTACTTTATAATCAGAAAGAAAGTGATATTTATTTAGTTAGAAATATTAATTTATTATTAATGGGAACGAGTATTTTTTATTAGTATCTTTATTGGGTTTTTATGGGTTTTTATTTTAAATTAGACAACAAATCAATTATAATTGGCTTCTTAATAGCTATGAGAGAAGGATTAATTAAGCAAAATAATTATCAGAAGAAAGAATTGATTTAATTTTCTCACTTGTTTTTCCATCACCATAAGGATTTGAAGCCTCTGAAATACTACTATAATATTCCTTATTAGTTAATAAATTAGTAACTTCTGCAACAATTTTCTCTTTATTTGAACCTACCAGAACAGCTGTTCCTGCTTCAACACCTTCCATTCGCTCAGTAACATCTCTTAATACAATAACAGGCTTTCCTAAGCTTGGTGCTTCCTCTTGAATCCCTCCTGAATCAGTAAGTATAAAAAAGCTCTTATTCATTAACCAAATTAAGTCAGGGTAGTCAATAGGCTCTATCAATTTAATATTTTTTGTTTTCAGTTTTTCATATGCAATTTTTTTTATATTAGGATTCAAATGTACTGGATATATAATTTCAACTTCGTCTATAAAATTATTAGAAATTTCTAAAATAGCATCACAAATATTTACAAACGGATTACCAAAATTTTCTCTTCTATGGCAAGTGACTAAAATAATTTTTTTGAGAAATCAATAGATGAGTATTTTTCAGTAAAAATAGAATTATCAGTATAAGATATTTGTTTAATACCAGAAAATAAAGCATCAATTACAGTATTCCCAACAACATAAACATTATTTAAGATATTTTCTTTCATGAGATTTTCTGCTGCTTTGTTTGAAGGGCAAAATGATAATTTGCAATTCTTGATGTCAAAACTCTGTTCATCTCTTCAGGAAAAGGAGAATACAAATCATTACTTCTTAAACCCGCTTCAATGTGAACAATTTTAATTTTTTTATAAAAAGCAGCTATTGCAGAAACTAAAACAGTTGTAGTGTCTCCTTGAATAAACACATAGTCAAACAATTCTTTATTTAAAATTTCTTCTGTAATTTTAGAGACAAGAACTGATGTTAATTCATATAATGTTTGATTGGGTTTCATAATATTTAAATCATAATCAACTTTAATTTTAAAGAAAGTTAAAACTTGATCTAACATTTCTCTATGTTGGGCAGTAACACCAACCTTAACGTTATAATTTTATCTTCAGAAAAAACTTTAATAAGAGGAGCCATTTTTATAGCTTCAGGACGCGTACCAAATAAGAATAGAATATTTTTCATTAAGCGATTATTACAAAATGTAAAACTAATAATAATATCTATATTTGTAGTGCTAAAAAAGATATTTAATGAGAGTCCTTTTTCAAACTAGAACAAATTTATACAGTTCTCCTGGTGGAGATTTAATACAAATTCAAAAAACCAAAGAATTTCTAGAAAAATTATATGTAAAAGTTGATGTGTCATTGGAATTTGAACCAGATTTATCTAAATATGATATAGTTCATCTTTTTAATTTAATGGATCCTCAAGATATATATTTACAGTTAGAAAATGCTAAAAAGCAAAATAAAAAGATAGTTTTATCAACAATCTATGGATTATATACTGAATATGAAAGAAAAGCTAGGGGAGGATTAAGTCAAATAGTAGCTAATTACCTAACACCATACCAAATAGGATATTTAAAAATTATATTAAGGCATTATCATGAGAATAGAATACACAAAGGTGTTTTTAAAATGATATTTAAAGGTTATTATGGATTAATGAAGGAAATCACTAAAAAATGTAGATGTTTTTTTACCTAATTCTTTTTCTGAAATGGAAAGAGTAGCAAAAGAATTTAAACTTAAAAAATATAATTTTGAGGTTGTTCCAAATTCAATTGATAAGAAAGTTTTTAATAGTAATATTCCTTTAATTAATAATAAGTATATAAAATATAAAAATTGTATAGTATGTGCAGCTAGAATTGAAGGTAGAAAAGCCACTTTAAATTTAGTTAAAGCAGTAAAGAATACTAATTATACTTTAGTATTAGTTGGAAATGAATCTAAAAACCAAAAAAAATATGTAGAAATGGTTCATAAAGAAGCTGGAGATAATGTTGTTTTTTTAGGAGTTATAACACATGAAGATTTAAAAGAACTTTAT
>JAAURU010000206.1 GCA_012032075.1 Flavobacterium sp. | reverse complement strand
AGACTACTTAAAACAACAGGAATTAAGCAAAACAACAGTAGAAGCATATCATTATCACACCTTAAACTTTATTAGTTTTTTAGATAAAGACAACACAGAAATAGAAAACTGTACAGAGAAAGAAATTATGTTATACTTGAATCACTTGCAACAAAAAGGAGTCGATACCATTACAAAGAAACTTCGATTATATGCTTTAAAACACTTCTTTAACTTCCAAATACAAAACAATCTAAGAGAGAATAATCCAGCTAATAAAATAAAACTAAACAGTACACAAAGACAAAAATTATATCCTACACTATCACCACAAGAATTACAAAGCCTTTACGAAAATTACCAAATCCCACAAAAAGACATCCAAAAAGCCAATCACAATTGGTTTAAAGATTATAAATTAAGTAGAGAAAGAAATAAAGTAATTATAGGATTATTAGTCAATCAAGGTATTACAACAGCAGAAGTAAGCAGAATCACAACAGATGATTTAGACTTACGAAAAGGTTGCATAGACATAAAAGGTGGAAGAATAGGAAAAGACAGAACACTAGAGCTAAAATCTAATCAAATAATGGATATAATGGAATATCAATACACTACTAGAAACGAACTTTTAAACTACCACGAACAACAAACAAAACAACTCTTTTTAACTACTCCACCATCAGGACAAACAAAGTAAAAAGAAAGACAACACACTACAAATATTTAAAAGAATAACAGAAGATTTAAGAGAACAAGAACCACGATTTATAAACTTTCTTCAGGTTCGAGCTTCAGTAATAACACATTGGATAAAAAAGTATAATCTAAGACAAGTACAATACAAAGCAGGTCACAAACACATCATATCAACAGAAGCCTATTTAATTAACGACATTGACGACTTACAAAATGAAATCGATAATTATCATCCGATAGGATAAGTTAAGTTTAAAATAATTTTAGAAAACATATTAGAAAAACAATTACTTTTATGATAATAACTAAAATTAAAAATAGAATCTATGAGTACACCAAAAAGAAAATACAATGGCAAAGATGTAGATATGTTAATTACTTCTTCTACTCTAATCGAAAATGCATTAGCTAACAAAACCTTTTTACAAAGTAAAAGAAGCACTTGGACAGATGCATTTTTTGATGATTTACAGTCAAAAATAACAACCGCTTTAGAAGAACATTTAGGAGTAGATTCGGCAAAAGATTTAAGACAATCCACACAAACACTTATAAGCATACAAAAACAAGCTTTAAAAGATTTAGCTGAAATAAAAGTACAAATCGCAGAAGACTTTAAAAAAGACAAAACAAAACAAACCGAAGTATTAAACCAATTAGGATTTACAACCTATCTTAAAAATGCTCAAAAAGGAGATCAAGAAGCCTTAGTACAATTATTATACAAGTTCAAAACAAATCTAACAGCATCCCTAAAAGCAGAAATAGTAGCAAAAGGAACAGCACCAGGCATATTAGACCAAACAGCAGCCTATGCAGATACTTTAAAAAATGCAGACATCACGCAAGAAACCTTTAAAGGAACTAGAAAAGAAATTACTACAGCTGGGATAAACGCTTTTAATGAAATTTATGAAGAAGTAATAAGTATTGGAAAAATAGCGTCTAAATTTCACAAAGAAGAACCAGTAAAACAAGACCTATTTAGCTTTACCAAAATCAATAAAACCATCAATGCACAAAGAACCAGTAGCACACCTACTGCCAAATAAAAACCAAACAAAAGACCCTTTTTAAAGGGTTTTTGTTATTTAATATATTATATACGGAAACTTTACCTTAATACACGGAAACTAATTTTAAGTACACGGAAACTTTATCTTGATACACGGAAACTAATTTTAAGTACACGGAAACTTTATCTTGATACACGGTAACTAATTTTAAGTACACGGAAACTTTATCTTGATACACGGAAACTAATTTTAAATACACGGAAACTTTATCTTGATACACGGAAACTAATTTTAAATACACGGAAACTTTATCTTGATACACGGAAACTAATTTTAAGTACACGGAAATTTTATCTTAATACACGGAAACTAATTTGTAGGCTTTAGCTAGAAATAAATAATACTTCCAAAACAACCCACCAATAAAAGAAGAACAGTAACTAATAATAGGAACGCTTCGCTAAAGTATTTGCGCCCACCCAGTCCTAACTTCCCACCGCTCAAGTGGCTTCTCCCAACGCGCAAAGCACTTGTTTTTCCCAAAGCACAGCACTTTATTTTTTTTCAATTGATAAAATAGTTGTTTAAAGGTAATTGATAAAAAAATAAAGAGCTGATGCTTCCAAGCTCAAAAAACAAGAGCTTCCACCCGAACGAAAGCCACTCCCAAGCTATTTTACATAATGCATCGAACATTCTAGTTCATAAAAAAGTGTCAATAATAGAACAAAAGTCTTTTTTATGAAGCTAGAATTTGCATTATGTAAAATAGCCCCTCACCCAACGCGCCCAACCCAATTGCCGACTGGACTGCCAACGCACTACGATAGTTTTTGCATTTTCAATTCTTTGCATAAAAAAGCTTCACAAAAAAGACAGCTACAGTAGTCGGCCGTCTTTCTTTGCTTACTTTTTTACACAAAAATTGAAAAAAGTAACACCGATTACTAACGCCCTACGGTTGTTGGCTCATTTTTTTAGAAGATTGTCCACAACATCCGATTTTAAAACAAACTCACGCTAAGTCAATCTTCCAAAAAAATCGAGCAGAGCTTTAGCTAAAGTACCAGTTAACAAAAGGCTAGATTGCATAAACAGTGTGTACTTGCCAAAGGAAAATAGATAAAAACCAACGATTTTTTAAATAAGAAAAAGTGAGTAAAAACAAGGTTTTACAGATGAAAAACATACAAACAAGTTTGAAAACAGAAACAATTTAGTATATTTACAAAGCCCAAAAGGCATACGTTCTTATAAAAACCAGTTTTGTAGAAGATAAGGCAAGCGGAAAAAAATTTTTTTGACGATTTTGTCAGAAAAGACATACCCAAAGTAGGTGTAACCCAGCAAAAAAGTGCATAGACTACTATCCCTTTGGTCAGTTACTTCCTAATAGGCATGCAAGTAGTGATAGCTACAGATACGGCTTCCAAGGACAAGAAAAAGATGATGAAATTAAAGGCGAAGGAAACTCTTTAAATTATACCTTTAGAATGCACGACCCGAGAGTGGGTAGGTTTTTTGCCGTGGATCCTTTGTTTGCAGAATACCCACATAATTCTCCATATGCATTTAGTGAAAATAGATTAATAGACGGTACTGAATTAGAAGGATTAGAATGGAAGAATGTAATACATTATATAAATATTCATGCAGATGGGACATTATTTGTAGTTAAAACAGATGTTGATATAAAGCAAAATGTTACTATTTTAAAAGGCAGTCAAGAATATGCATTTACAACTGTTCAATATGAATTTAAAGGAGAGAAATACAATGGTGAGTCTTTATATGAGCCAATAATTGAAGGAGGATTAAAACCTTCTGCTTCTTATGATTACACACAAGATGTAATAGAGAATAAATTTAATGAAGATTGGGAGTATATTAAAGAAGGTGAAAGCAAATTAAGTAGTACAGCTGTAGGGAGATGGGAAGAAACGAAAGATAGAGATTTAAATGCACCCGATAACGCTATTCTCGTACAAGATTTATCCGATTTAGAGACAGTACTAACTCGTAAACCTATAAAATCTTCTGGCAATACAAAAGGTGATTTAGTTAAACTAGGTGTAAAGGCGAACAAAGCTGGAAGAGCAGGAAAACAAGAAAGGCTTAAAGAATTATCTAACGATCCAAAACTTGGAAAATCTGATAAGGGTTGGATCAAACAAGAGATGAAGCAAATAGAAAGAGGTAAAAGAAAAAATATAAGAAATCCTCCTGGTAAAGATTTAGCTCATGAGAGAGGCAGAGAAGCGGCAAAGGGTATTCATATAAATATTCAAAATTACAAAATAGAAAAGACCATAGAAACCAACATAAATATGATAATGGAGGTCGAAAAAACAAAGAACGTCCTGTTATTGAGTAAGATTTTTTAAATTAAAGATATTGATAATGAAATTAGATAAAAAAGAAATAGATAGTGTTATATCATTAGATCCTTTTAAAAGGTATAATTATTTTTAAAAAGGGTTGCAGACAGTGAATTAATGTACACTCTTATTAATAAAAAAGGTGCTTACATAACTTCAGAGATTGATAATAGATTTATTTTACCTCTTTGGTCATCATTTGATTTTGCAAAAAATTGTCTTATGGGTGGTTGGGAAGAATGTATTATTAAAGAGATTACACTAGAAGAGTTTGAGGAAAATGTTATTGAGTATATATCAAAAGAGGATTATCTCTTAAATGTTTTTCCTATTTATGATAAAACAGGATTTATATTGGATATTGAAGAATTTATAAGAGACTTAAATGATGAATTAGAAAATTATGATTAAAATATTTGATTACTTTTTCAATTTATTTTGGAAATATTTTATTGAATAAAGGAAAGTAACTATAGTCAAAAAATATTTGAGATAAAATGTAAAATCTTGATAAGGCCAATGTAATAATCTTAGTAAATAATTTACATAAAATATAAAAACTGTAAGAAGGATAAAAGTTATTAAGATAAATATTCTTTTCATTTAATATTAATATTTATAATTTGTAATAAAAATTAAATAAAAAAGCAACTTTAAAAGAGTTGCTTTTGTTGTTTTATGGTGTTGTTGTAAATGTTTAAGAAATTCTAAACGCTTGTTTAGCTTTAGTATCACGAATAAAGGCATCAATAATAGAATTGATTTTATCTTTTTCAGAATCGGGTAATTTTTGAACTTCTTGCATACGGTAAAGCATATCTTTATCCATAATATCATCTTCTTTTGAGGCATCACTCATTAAAAAATCGAGAGAAACACCTAGTATGTCTGCCATTCTTTTAGCTTTATCAGCAGTAGGCATAATATCATTACGTTCATATTTACCAATTGCATCACGAGAAACACCTGTTTTATCTGCCAAATCTCCTTGAGAAAGGTTTTTTTGTTTACGAAGCATCGTTATTTTATCTCCTAAATTCATAGTAAAGCCTACATTTATAGCGTTAAGTTGACAAAAATATACATTAAAAGTGATTAATTAAAATAAAAGTTTACAATAATCCTTTGTTAATTAAAAACTATATTCTACTTTTGTTGATAATAAGTAACTATAAATATTATTATCAACATTATGGATAAATACAATCTCAACACACAAAACCCCAATCACTACATCTACGAAACCAAACACTTAAAAATAGCGATATTAGGAGGAATACGGTTCAACAATTTAGAAGCATTACGAGTAACACTAGGAATACAAAAACACAAAAGCGAACAAGTTTTAAGACAGAATATTGATTTATACAATGACACATCCATAGAAAAACTCACTCGTAAAGTAGCCGAACGATTAGAAATTGGCACAACGATAGTAAGACGAGATTTAGACCAATTAACCAATGAACTCGAAAATTACAGACTGCAAGAAGTAGAAAACCAAAACAAAATCTACGAAAAACAAGTAAAAATTCTAACAGAGAAAGAAATCAAACAAGCAAAGGAATTTTTACAAAACCAAAATCTAATTAACAACACACAAGAACTAATAGGAAAATCGGGCGTAATAGGAGAAGAAGTCAACAGGCTGTTAATGTATTTAATATTTACCAGTAGAAAAACCAACAATCCGTTACATTGTATAAGTCTGGGAAGTTCAGGAGCAGGAAAAACCCATTTACAAAGTAAAGTAGCAGAACTCATCCCTGAAGAAGACAAAATCGAAATGACCGTTTTAAGTGCCAATGCTTTTTATTACTTTAATAGAACAGAGTTACAAAACAAACTCATTTTAATTGAAGATTTAGACGGAGCAGAAAGCGTACTCTATCCACTTCGAGAACTACAATCTAAAAAAAGAATTACCAAAACAGTAGCACACAAAGACAAAAAAGGAACCACAAAAACCATTCATTTAACAGTCGAAGGCCCAGTAAGTGTAAGTGGTTGTACTACTCAAGAAAGCATCTACGAGGATAATAGTAACAGAAGTTTTTTATTATACATCGATGAAAGCGAAATCCAAGACGATAAAATAATGTTTTTCCAGCGTCAACTATCAGCAGGA
This sequence comes from Flavobacterium sp., assembly GCA_012032075.1. Taxonomy (GTDB): domain Bacteria; phylum Bacteroidota; class Bacteroidia; order Flavobacteriales; family Flavobacteriaceae; genus Flavobacterium. The sequence goes on along the minus strand of JAAURU010000206.1, from coordinate 572 downwards.
AAAATCAACCACGAAGAAGAACACGCATCGCGTGATTTATTACAAAATTGTCAACGACTTTTAAAAACCATAACCGTTAAAAATCCTTTTGCCGAGTTCCTTACCTTACCAAACAGCGTGTTTAAACCAAGAAGAACCAACGCTCATTATTTACAATTTATAGAAGTAATTACCTTTTACAAACAATACCAAAAGTTCCACCACATCGATCGTGAAACAGGAGAAGAATATATAGAAACAAGTATAGAAGACATACAAGAAGCCAACGAACTTATAAAAGAAGTGTTGTTAAGAAAGAGTGATACAATTACAGGAGCATCAAGAAACTATTTAGAAAACCTAAAAGACTATTTAGAAGAACAAAATCAAACAGTTTTTACAGCCTATGAAGTTAGAAGAAAATTAAGACTAACTAAAACTACACAATGGCGATACCACCAACAATTACTAGAAAATAATTACTTAAAAAAAGTAAAGAAAAAAGGAGATACTACACAATACTATGAAATCACAAACCCTAATGAATACAAGGAATTAGAAGAGCAAATAGAAGGAGCATTACAAGAATGTAT
>JAAURU010000205.1 GCA_012032075.1 Flavobacterium sp. | reverse complement strand
ACAGTCCCTGAAAAATTTCCATTTGTTAAAAGGTTTTGGGAAAATAAGTGTACAAAAAAAATAACACCAACATAACTATAAATAGCTTAGTAATGTTATACATAATAATATTTGTTTGTTTGTTGAGTTTTTATGAAAAATTCAATCCTTTAAACCGCCATTTAAAGAGATTTATAGCCATATCAAAACTGATTAACTACTTAATCATAAAGTAAATATAACGTTATAAATTAACTTTTATTATAAAAAAGATTACTTCTGAAGAAATATAAAATAATAAGTTGATTTTGTGATATAAATAAAAAAAAACACTTTTATTTACAATATAAAAAATTATAGGATTAAAATTTGTAGAAAGTATAGAAGAAACTACTACTCAAACTTACAAAGAAGTTTTACACAAGGCAATAATCAATTAGGAGATGTAATTGTAAATTTTGCTGATAACATAATAATCAGTAAATATTTTGATGCTCCTACAAGTTCATACAAATACAATACAAGAGAATATGAATCTGGATGGTATTCAATTGGAATAGAACCTATTCAAGTTCAATAAAAAATATAAAAAATCCCGCAGTTGCGGGATTTTAATAAAATTTATAAGTTTACAAATTAGAATTTGTAAAGTAATGAAAAGTTTACGTTAGTTAAGTTAAGACCTAAAGCAAAAGTATTAGAAGCCTCAGCATCTTCAACATCAAATTTTGAACTTGAATAACCTAAACCTCCTAAAGAAGCTTGAATAGCAAAATTATTATTTAAAAAATAATTCACTCCAGGAATAACTGACACTGATAAAGTGTTAAAATCTACAGTTTCATCAATACCTACTTTTTGAGTTAAATAACCAACACCAAGACCCGCAAAGAATGAAAATTTGTTAGCAGGAGTAAAATAATATTTTGCACCTAATGAACCACCAAATCCTTTAGCTTCTAATTCCTCGTCAATAACTGTAATAGTAGCTTTATTTATTACTAAACCAGCTTCTAGAGCAATATTTTCATTTACAAAATATCCAACACCAGGAGAAAATGAATATCCATCAGACTTGATATCACCCATTTTAGTATTTGAAATACTTAATGAACCAGTTGCGTAAACATCTCCTTGAGAAAAACCTCCATCTGAAGACTCTTCTTGTGCATTTGAAACTCCAAATGCAAACACTGCTACAGCAGCAAATAATAATTTTTTCATTTTTTTAAATTTTAGTTATGAAGCAAATTTATACATATTTTTTAATGTAGCAATAAAAAATTTGCAATTCAACAATTTTTAAGGCATTTCAAGCGTTAATATTTATAAATCAATATTTTACTGAAATTTATTATGAAAAAACATGTAATTTTATTTTACTTACAATAGCATTTAGTCAAACTATTTATTCTCAAACCGTAAAAATTGGAATTAAAGGCGGTTTAAATTATGCCAACTTTACTGATTCCGAAATTAATACTGATGCCATAACTAGTTATCATGCAGGAATTGTTACTAGAATTGGTCTTACAAAAACTTTTGCCCTACAACCTGAACTGCTTTATTCTACTCAAGGTGCATCGCTTGATAACGCAGTAGGTGAATTTAAAAATGAATTAGGTTATGTCTCGATTCCTTTTTTATTAAAAATAAACTTAAGTGAAAGTTTATCTTTAGAAGCTGGACCACAAGCATCCTTTTTATTAAGCAAGAAGGATGAATTTGATTTGAGAGACTACAATACTTTCGAATTTGCTCTAGATGGTGGTTTAGGATTACAACTAACCGACAACTTATTTATTCAAGCAAGATATATTCTTGGTCTTACAGAAATTTCAAGAAATGCACAAGCAAAAAACAGTGTTTTCCAGCTTTCTGCTGGGATTCTATTTTAAAATTTCTTAAACTTTTTATAAAACCATTCATTAGTTGAATGGTTTTTTTATTTTTACTCAAAATCTATAGGCATGAAATTACTAATACTAAACGGTCCAAATCTTAATTTATTAGGGAAACGTGAACCTGAAATCTATGGCTCACAAACTTTTGAAGACTATTTTGAAACTTTAAAAAATAAATTCACTTCCCTAACTTTAGAATACTATCAAAGTAATATTGAAGGAGAAATTATCAATAAATTACATGAAGTAGGTTTTTCTTATGATGGTATTATTCTTAATGCTGGTGCTTATACTCATACTTCTATAGGAATAGGTGATGCAATTAAAGGAATAACTTCTCCAGTTATTGAAGTTCATATTTCCAATACTTTTTCAAGAGAAGATTTCAGACATCAATCTTATATTTCTCCAAATGCTAAAGGAGTTGTCATTGGCTTTGGCTTAAAAAGTTATGATTTAGCCATTCAAAATTTTCTGTAATTCCATACAACTATTTTCAACAAAAATCGTCTATTAAATAAATATACAAACAAAAATGAAAAAATTACTTTCTTTATTATTCTTTTTATTTAGTAGTATTTTGCTTTCACAAATAAAAGGCAAGGTTACAGATGTTAACGGAAATCCACTTCCTTTTGTAAATATTTATGTTGAAAATACTTACATTGGACACAACAACAAATGAAAACGGAAAATATGAATTGAATTATACAACTACTAAAAAGGTAACTTTATTATTTCAGTATTTAGGGTATAAAACACAAAAGCAAATTTTAAATATTCCAAATTTCCCTTATGAATTTGATGTAACTCTTCAAGAAGAAAATTTCCAATTAAAAGAAGTAGTTTTAGAAAACGGGATTAATCCTGCTGATGAAATTATTAAAAAGGCTATAGCCAATAAAAAAATAAATGCTGATAAAACGGATAAGTTTGAAGCCGATTTTTATTCGAGAGGTATTTTTAAAGTGAAAGATATTCCTGAAAAATTTATGGGTATCGAAATAGGCGATATTGAAGGAAGTCTAGATTCAACTAGAAGTGGTGTTATTTATTTGTCGGAAACGGTTTCTAAAATAAAGTTTGAAAAACCAAATAATCTAAAAGAAGAAATTATAGCATCTAAAATTGCTGGAAACGATAGTGGTTTTAGTTACAACACTGCTTTAAATACTAATTATGATTTTTACGAAAATTATGTAGAATTTGGTATTAATATGGTTTCTCCTATTGCAAATAATGCTTTCAATTATTATCGTTACAAATTAGAAAGTGTTTTTTATGATGACAAAAACCAACTGATTAACAAAATAAAAGTAACTCCAAAACAGTGACAAAGAACCTGTTTTTGAAGGTTATATTTATATTGTGGAAGATACTTGGGCAATTTATGGAATTGATTTAGACATTAAAGGCTATAGAATGCAACAACCTTTTCTAGAAACGATGAAGCTAATTCAAAATTTTAGTTATAATATAACCGAAAAATTATGGGTTAAAATATACAATCACTAGATTTTGATGCTGGAGCATTTGGAATGAAATTCACAGGAAAATTTACTCACGTTTTTAGTAATTATGTATTTAAAGACGCTTTTGAAAAAAAGACTTTTGGAAAAGAAATAGTTTCTTTTGCAGAAAATGCTAATAAAAAAGAAGATGCTTATTGGCAAACTTATAGACCCGTTCCATTAACTGATGAAGAATCTAAAAGCTATGTAAAGAAAGATAGTATTCAAACGGTAAGAAAATCTAAAACTTATATGGATTCTATTGATGCAAAAACTAATAAATTTAAGTTATCAAAAATTATTACAGGATACACTTTTAGAAATTCACATGAAAACTGGAGCTTTAATTATCAAGGTCTCTTCAATTTTTCTTCAATAAGTTTCAATACCCTTCAAGGTTGGAACCTAGATAGTGGTTTTTCTTATAGAAAATGGAATGATGAAACTGGAAAATTTACTTTAATTTCATCCACATTCAATTATGGTTTTGCAGAAGATCGCTTGAGAGTTAATGGTCGTTATTATCATCGTTTCAACAACATAAATAATGCAAACATTTCTATCTCTGGAGGAAGTGCTGTTAGCCAATTTAACAGCAACGAACCCATACCAAATCTAGTAAATACTATTAGTACATTATTCTTTAAAAACAACTTTATGAAGTTATATAATAAAGAATTTGCTGAAATCAATTATGGTCAAGAAGTAGTAAATGGTATTTTTACCAATGCCAAATTATCCTATGAAAACCGACATGCATTATTCAACAATACAGATTACACAACGATAAAATCGGATGATATTTACACTTCAAATGATCCTTTGCAACCTTTTAATTACACATCGAGTTTTGAAAATCATAGTCTTTTTAAATTCAACTTTTCAACTAGAATTCGTTTTGGGCAAAAATACATCTCAAGACCTGATGGAAAAATAAACATACAAAACGATAAGTATCCAGTTTTAAGCTTTGCTTATGAGAAAGGTTTTGGAGGCACAAATTCTAATTACAATTATGATTTTATAGCTGCACGTGTTGACTATGACAAAACATTTGGTAACAAAGGAGAATTTTCAGCAAATATAAGAGGTGGAAAATTCTTTAATGCTTCAACTATTTCTTTTATAGATTACAAACATTTTAATGGTAATCAAACTCATGTTAACTTTAGAGGAAATTATGTAAATGCATTCAATTTATTACCTTATTATACTAATTCTACAATGATGCTTACTTAGAAACTCATCTTCAGCATAATTTTAAAGGTTATATTATGAATAAAATTCCATTATTGAATAAATTACAATGGAATTTAGTAGGTGGTTTTCACCAAATAAACGTTCCTAATTCAAAACCTTATCAAGAATTTAGTGTTGGTTTTGACAACATAGGTTTTGGAAAATTACGTTTCTTACGAATTGATTATGTTAGAGCTTACCAAAATGGTTTTCAAGGTGATGGAATTATGTTTGGGTTGCGATTTTAAATAGAAAATATTTACCCAATTACTTTGTAAACTGTACCAAACAGAATGCCTATTGCTAAAATTATTCTCCATGTCCAATAAAGTATAATCTCTATTTTAAGAGCTTTTCTATCATCCTCAGTTCTTCCACTAATCTTACATTTCCCTCTTTCATAAGTAAAAGGTATATTTTCTTTTAATCTACTCATAACTTAAATTATGTATTTAGCAATCCGTTTCTCTGAGCAAATAATGCAACACCTACCATTGATTTTACATTTAATTTAGTAATTATGTTATGTCTAAATGAATCAATTGTTCTTGGACTTACAAATAGAGCTTTTGCAATTTCACTTGAAGTCATTTCCTTACAAACTAATTTAATAACGTCTTTTTCTTTCTCAGTCAATGATAAAACAATATTTTTATCTAAATTTAATTCAGAATTCTGATAAGATTTTATTACAATTTCAGCCACATTCTTATCAAAATAATTACCTTTCTTAGTTACTTCATTAACGACATTTCTTAAACCTTCATTTGTAATATTAGATTTATTAACATAACTATTAACTCCTAATTTAACCATTCTTAAAACGTTAATTTCTTCCTCTGATGAAGAAACTATAATTATTTGAATTTTTGGATAATTAACTTTCAACCATTCTACAGCTTCAAATCCATTCATCAGAGGCATATAAACATCAACTATAATAATGTCAGGTAAATTATCAGAATTTTCCTTTTCAATAAATTCAAATTTTTCTATCATTTCCAATCCATTACAAGCTGTTAAAGTACAATTGTAATCATTAAAAATTCCTTTATAAGCTTCTAATAATATTAATGATCATCGACAAAACCAATTTTCATATTTACTATTTTTTTTTACAAAATTTAAAATAAAAAAAATAAATTCGCAAATAAATATAAGTATTTTACGCAAATAAATATAAGTATTTTACGAAAATAAAATAAGCGCATGAAATTTTTAAAAATAAGGCATAAAAAAATCCAAATTCTAAATTAAAATTTGGATTTTAAAGTATCTATATTTATGGTTTAAACTCTTACTATATTAGCTCCAATTGCTCTTAAGCGTTCATCAATCCTTTCGTAACCTCTATCAATTTGTTCAATATTTTGAATGGTAGATGTCCCTTTTGCCGTTAAAGCTGCAATTAACAAAGAAATTCCAGCTCTAATATCTGGAGAACTCATGGTAGTAGCTTTTAGTTGTGATTCAAAATTATGTCCCATAACTACTGCTCTATGTGGATCACACAGCATAATTTTGGCACCCATATCAATTAATTTATCTACGAAAAACAATCTGCTTTCAAACATTTTTTGATGAATTAAAACATCTCCTTTTGCTTGTGTAGAAACTACTAGTACGATACTCAATAAATCTGGAGTAAATCCTGGCCATGGAGCATCTGCAACGGTTAAAATAGAACCGTCAATATCTGTTTTTATTTCATAACCCTCTTTATGAGCAGGAATGTAGATATCATCTCCTTTTCTTTCTAATGTTATACCTAATTTTCGAAACACATTAGGAATTTGCCCTAAGTTATCCCAACTAACATTTTTAATGGTAATTTCACTTTTGGTCATAGCGGCTAAACCAATCCAAGAACCTATTTCAATCATGTCTGGTAAAATCCTATGTTCACAACCACCTAAAGCTTCAACACCTTCAATAGTTAATAAATTAGAACCCACACCAGTAATCTTAGCACCCATTGAGTTCAACATTTTACACAATTGTTGCAAGTAAGGTTCACAAGCAGCGTTGTATATAGTAGTTGTTCCTTCTGCTAAAACAGCAGCCATAACAATGTTTGCTGTTCCTGTAACAGAAGCTTCATCAAGTAACATATAAGTTCCTTTTAGTCTTCCTTTAACTTCAACTC
>JAAURU010000204.1 GCA_012032075.1 Flavobacterium sp. | reverse complement strand
TTTCAACTTAATTAATAAACAAACATATAAACTCATGAAAAAGTATTAATTACACTACTCTCTGTCGCTTTATTTATTGCTTGTTCTGAAAACAAGAAACAAATAAAACACAATTAGAGAATACAGAAACAAGATTCAGCTTTGTTAATAAAAGCTAACAGAACAAGAAGATATTAAAACAGCTATAATAGCATTATCTAGAAAAAAAGATTCGCTATTAAAAGTGTTGAAAGCAACAAATGAATCAATGGCAAGAATCAATGAAAATAAAATTGACAAAGGCATTGAAGGTGTAAATATGAAACTCGACGAACTTAAAGGTCAGAAAGAAAACTTAGAAGAACAAGTTGCCTTACAAAAACAAGAAATGGAATTAGCAACAAAGAAAATTGCGTTGTTAAACGAAGAAAAAAAAGTATACAATCAGCAGAAGAAAGCGCTTTGGGATAAAGGTGCTGCACCTAATGAGTTTATAAGTGTTGACTCATTATTAGGAGGAATTAACTGTAAAATTACTGAACAAAGTAAACGAGTAAAAATTTTAAATAGAAGTGTTGCTGATACTGAGGAACAAGTTTTATCGATTAATAGTCAAAGAAATTTTTTAAGTACAAAAATTAGAGAGAATTATAATGCTCAAGAAATTTTCTCAGAATTTACTCAGGAAGAAGAAAGTAAAATTAAAAAACAAATTGATGTTATAGATAAAAAAATATCAGCCTTAAATGGAAATGTAAATTCACTTAATTCTGATATTGCAAATTTAGATTCCGAAGTAAAAGGTAAAAAAGAACAAGAACAAAAGAATAAAGCAAGTAAAAATAGGCTACAATTGGATTAATTGTTGTAGGATTAGTAACAATACTTTTTGGATTTTTATATTGGTTAGGAAAAAGAAAAAAAAGAAATTTAAAAAAATAAGACAATGGCAACTAAAAAAACAAGGAAACTTCGGGAATAGATAAATTAAAAACATTTTTTTCTAATGTAGCAGAAAATGTAAAAGAAGGTGCAGAATTGGTTACTGAAAAAATCAAAGATAATACGGCAAAAGCTTATGTGGCTGGTTCAGAACTAATTGAAGAGACAAACGAAAAAATTCATAAATATTCTGATAAAATTTCAATAAAAAAAGAGATTAAGACTCTAAATAGTAAACAAGAGAATATTACAAAGCAATTTGGAACAATTACTTTACAACATTACATTACAACAGGAACGCTTCATAAAGCTTTTTTAACAACTACTAAAATTGAAACTTTAGTTGAAGAACACAAAACAAATGCAAAAAACATAAAAGTTCTTGAGAAAAAACTTAAAACCTTAAAATAAAAATTATGCGATACATACTCTTATTTTTATTTGTAATTATTAACGTTTTCTTTTTCACAATGAATTATGAAATGTTTATAATTACCGATTATATTAATTATGGAGGTGGAAGTTTGTTTGTTTCACCTATATTATTTGTTGATTTTATAGGATTCATGTTTGTTATTATGTTTTTTATTTTAAATGGTATTAAGGAGAAAAAAAAACAAGTGCATACTTCAAAAAGATATCAAAATAAATCAATTAGAAAAAGAATTAGAAATTATAACTCTAAAATTAGAAAATAGAAATTTAAAAGAAACAACTTCAATAGAAAAAAATATTTCAGAAATAGAGTAGGGTTTTATTTTCAGTAGTAGGAAATAATTAATCTAAGAGTTTGTTAAACCAAACTCTTTTTTGTAACTTTTATATTTCATTGGTATGATTTTAGAAAACTATATAATTTAAACACAAACATGAAAGCAATATTTACAATTGAAAAAGTAAGTTCATTATCTGAAATCCCAAATTATTGGACAAAAGATGATTATTTCGAATTACTTAAGGAGTTCGATGTTCATGTAGCCAATACTTTATCTGAGAAAGAATGCATTGAGTATTTACAAATGGCTGTAAGTGAGAAAGAACCTAACGAAGCTGCTCAAATTCTATTGACTTATAAATTAAGTGAGTCGCTAAACGAAAATCAAATAGAGCAAATTTCAAATGATATGCTTATCGATAAAATAGCAGAAGAATATCCGGAAATAGATTTGCATTGCGATTTGTTCTCAATAAATCAATTATTGTACAAATTATATAATGGTAAGTTTCCCAATACGAAAGCGATTTTAATTGAACTTTTAGTAGAGATTGATAATTATTCTGAGGTTTTAACCAAAGAAGTAATCATTAAATATCTAATGGAAATGGTTTCAGAAAGAAATGTAATTAAAAGGCTTTTTTCTGATAAACTAGAGCATAATACACCTTTTGAAGAAGCAAACGATATCATTTGGAAACTTGAAAACAATAATAATCATTATAAAATATACACTTCAGAATATTGGATTGCCGATGAAGAAATTGTAAAAAGTAAAGTCGAAACAGATTTTGTTCCAATACTTGATTCAGAGGAATAATATAACTTATTTATACAAAAAAGACCTGTATTTTCAGGTCTTTTTTATGATATAATTTAAGAGTTATTTAATCATTTTATTTTTTAAAGTATTTACAAAAAGTACATTTCCTAATTCATCATGTTGATTGAATTGTTCAATTTCTTTCGATTTAATACTGCCTTCATGAAACCCTAGAATAGTTAAATCTGCCATTTTAGATGTTTTGTTTATTAATTCTACTTTATTAACATTTTCATCAATAGGAATTACAATAATATTATTTGGAGATATTGGTAAACGACCAGAAGAAGTTAATTTAATAAGATTGTCTTTCTCAGTTTCAAGATTACTTTTGTCAACAGCAGCAAATATTTTTATTTCTGCTTTTTCCAATCAGGATGACCTAAAATTATATAAGAAAGTAAAATCATCAAATTAGCATTTTCATAATCTTCTTTTTTAATCCAGACATGAATTTCACTTCTGTAGCCAAAGTTTCTGTCAGAGGTGGCTAAAATACATAAGTCATAATTAGCAGAAGCAATTAAATTATAATTATCAATTACATCTTCAAGCCATTCGCTTGTTCCTTTTTTAAACTCAAAAAGCATCATATTATTTTCATGACCAGAAATTCCAGGTTGTTGAATAGCCTGAACAATAGCACTAGTATTTGAAGGATTGATTATAGTTTCTAAAAAAACATTCGACTTAGTTGTATTTGCCATTTCAATAAGCTTATGAAGTTTTTGATCAGCTTCAAGCTTTGTAGCTTTAGAGAAATAGCCTTTTTCAAAATGAATATAAGTTCCAAAACCATAACGATAAGAAATCCATTTCATCATATCAAAAGCAGCTAATCGCTCAAAACTATCTTTATTCAAACAAATAACACCTGGTCTCCAGTAATCATCTGAATTTTCTTTTTCACTCTTTTGAAGAAATACTTGTAAATTTCTATTAAACTGATGAATAACACCTTGAAAAATATTAGCCATTCCTTTTTTGCTTGAATTATTATATGTAATATAAAAGTAAATCCCAACCATTAATAATATAGAGGCGATAGCATAACCTGTATTCACTTTAAACATTAAATACACACACAAAATAGCTCCTAAAAGCGATAAATACCATTTCGATTTAAAAGAAGGTCTATAAGATGGATCTGCTGCAAAATGTTGCATAAATGAAATTAAACATAAAGAACCATAAGTTACCATAAAGAACATCGAAATTACCTCTGCAACAGCATTTACATCACCCATTAATACAAATACTAAGCAATTATACTGGTAATAATCGTTGTCGTTTTTAGGTTCGTTATTTTTTGCAGTTCCTTTGGAAATAAAAGCATTAACTTTTTGATTTGGAATTACATCATCTGAACCAATCGCTTGCAAGGTTCTTGGAGCAACCATAAAAGAACCTAATGCAGAAGAAATAGTTGCTGCTGCTAAACCTAATGGAATTATTGGTCCCCAAAGCGCAATTTTACTCATAATCAATTGATCTGTTGTCAAATCAATTGGAGAAGCGGAATAAGCTAATTTAAGTGCAATAAAAACATAGATTATCATTCCTATAATTGTTGCTGCGAGTGTTCCCAAAGGGATAGATTTTTTAGGGTCTTTTAAATCACCAGATAAACCCACACCAGCTGTCATTCCTGTAAAAGCAGGAAAAATAATTGCAAAAACAAAGAAAAAACCTTTGTCAGAATCTACATTTTGGAATAATAATGAACTATCAAAAGTACTTGAATAATCTGTATTTCCAAAGAAAAACATTACTAAGGAAACAAATAATATTGCAACAACTATGTATAAAGCCTTCATTCCTAAATCTGCTCCTTTTGTAACCATTAACCAAATTAATAATAGTAAAGCAGGAATACTAAAAATTCTATTGTCTGTTATCATATAACCAAATTCACTTGCAATCCATGGTTTTATTGCTTCAAACGATTCTGCAAATGCAATTACATAAAAGGCAACACTAATTGCTTGTGAAAGATAAAGTGCTAAACCTATTGAGGAACCAATGTTTAATCCAAAAGAGCGTGAAATGATAAAGTATTCTCCACCACCTTCAACTTTTTGATTAGTTGCTATTTCGGCTAATGCCATAGCGGTAGGAATAGTAACTAAATGGCCTATTAAAATAATTAACAAAGTTCCCATAAAACCTACTTCACCTACTGCATATCCAAATCGCAAGAACATTACTGCTCCTAAAATTGTAGAAATTGCTGTTAAAAAACGGGTAAAGTACCAAAGTTGGCCTTTAAATTTTGTAATTTGCTTTCCATAAATAAAACGTTTGTCTTGCAAGTTAGAAACAAAATGATTAAAAAAGTCACTAACTTTGAAAAATTTAATATTAAAATGTTTTTAAGAAAATATTAATAAAGTTCTTAGAAGAACTTTAGTAATTTAGTACACTATGAAAATAAAATATTAATAGTTGCAATTTTTTTATATCGCTCATTTGTTTATCACAAAACACAATTCCCGAAGTATTAAAAAAATACAATAAAAATGATGTTCCTTATATTTCTGTTGAAGAATTAAAAGTAACAAAAAACATATTGCTTTTAGACACACGTGAACCTTATGAATATAAAGTAAGTCATCTAGATAATGCAGTTTGTGTAGGACATACAAAATTTGATTCAAAAGCTTTTTTGGCTCAATATCCAAATAAGGAGGCTAAAATAGTTGTCTATTGCTCAATAGGTGTTAGAAGTGAACAAATTGGGGAAAAACTCATAAAATTAGGGTATAAAAACGTTCAAAATTTATATGGAGGTATTTTCGAATGGAAGAATAAGAATAATGCTGTTGTAGATGAAAACAGTAAAGAGACAGATAAAGTTCATGCTTATTCTAAAGAATGGGGAATATATTTAACGAATGGAATTAAAATTTACAAAAAATAATTTATGGGAAAAACGTATTACGATCCAGCTGATTTAAAAAATTTGGAAAATTGTAGAATGGAGTGAAGAATTAGGAAAGAGTTTTTTGAATACTATGGGAAAGTTTTTGAAGAAGGAAGTTTAACTGCCAGAGAAAAATCTTTAATTGCCTTAGCTGTTTCTCATGCAGTGCAATGTCCTTACTGTATTGATGCTTATACAGGAGACGGATTAAAAAGAGGAATTACAAAAGAAGAAATGATGGAAGCGATTCATGTTACTGCTGCTATAAAAAGTGGTGCTGCTTTAGTTCATGGAGTACAAATGATGAATAAATACAACAAACTATCTATGTAGTTTTTTCGTATATGTGTAAAATAGCTAACATTTTGTGTAAAAAGGTTATCTTATTTTTGTGTTTATTCCTCATTTTTGAATAATTAAAATTGCTATGTTAAAATCGCTTCATGCTACAGATAATCCGTTGTCAAAAACGGAGAAACAATTAGAAATACTTTCAAACGGAATTTTTAAAAATGGTTCGTTGCCTACTTTTGCAGAACAAATTAATAAAACAAACCAATTTCCGTTAAAACCAAATAAAATTGAGATTCTGCAAATTAATGTGGGTTATATGTGTAACCAAGTTTGTGCACATTGTCATGTGGATGCTGGACCTGACAGAAAAGAAATCATGACAGTGGAAACCATGCAACAAATTTTAGAGGTTTTAAAAACTACCGAAGTAAATACATTAGATTTAACTGGTGGTGCTCCTGAAATGAACCCAAATTTTAGATGGTTTGTAGAAGAAGCTTCAAAAATTGGTGTTAAAGATTTTATTGTTCGTTCTAATCTAACTATTATTAGAGCCAATAAAAAATACCACGATTTGCCAGAATTTTTTAAAAAACATAATATTCATGTGGTAAGTTCAATGCCACATTGGACAAAAGGTAAAACAGATAAACAAAGAGGCGATGGTGTTTTTGATAAATCCATAAAAGCCTTACAAGAATTAAATGCTGTAGGTTATGGAATGCCAGGAAGTGATTTAAAATTAGATTTAGTGTACAATCCTTCGGGTGCTTTTTTACCAGGTGACCAAGCAGCTATGGAAAAGATTTTAAAAAGCTCTAATTGAAGATTTTAATATCAATTTTCATAATTTATTTGCGATTACAAATTTACCAATTTCACGATTTTTAGATTACTTAATAGCTTCTGATAATTATGAAGATTATATGTATGCTTTAGTTGAAGCTTACAATCCTTCAGCTGTTGCTAATGTGATGTGTACCAATACAGTTTCAGTAAGTTGGGATGGATGGTTATACGATTGCGATTTCAACCAAATGCTAGATTTAAAAGTAGCTTCTAAGTCAAAACATATTTCTGAGTTTAACGAAACAGAGTTAAATAATAGAAATATAGTTATTTCA
>JAAURU010000203.1 GCA_012032075.1 Flavobacterium sp. | reverse complement strand
TTGAAATCACCAGCATTAGCAAAGCGCTCTTTAAAGATTTTATAAGCTAATTCATAATCTGCTTTGTCATAATCTTCTGGCTTTGGAAAACCAGTATATCTTGGGTTTTCTTTATTTAAAAAAGAATAGAATTCATTAGAAAAATAATAAGTAGGTTGAGACAATAAATTTGTCATAAATCCTTTTTCTTTTGAAATAAAACCTTGAAAAGCTTCTTTATCCATGTTCATATCTGTAAAATAAGCATGAATCATTTGCATTAAATATTCAAAATCTTTTGGAGTTGAAGAACCACGCATTCCTTCAGAAGTTGAACCTACATAAGGATTTAATCTAGCAATTTTACCCGACATGAATTTATTGATGTCGTTTTTATTCATTCCAGAGAAACCAGCTTCATCAATTCCTCCCATAGCTAATGATGCTTTTAAATAGTCATCAGTTGAAACTAAATTTGTTCCACCAAAACTCATTGCTTGGAATTGAATTTCGTCGTTTTTGAAATCGGTTTTCTTGTAAATTACTTTAGCACCATTTGAAAGTGTAAGCGTAGTTATTCCTAATTTATCGTTTTTTTCTGTTTTAGTAACACTACCCTTTTTTGGTGTAGTTCTTATTAAACTACTAGCAATTTCTGTTTCAACATAAGGCTTTAAAGAAGCTTCATCAATATTCATTGCAGAAAGCACTTCTTTTTCTGTTGGTAAAACCAATCCTTCTTTTTCAGGTCCCGTTAGGATAATAACTCTGTTATCATCTTTTATAAATTTTGCAATTAAATCATTTGTTTCTTTTAAAGATACAGAAGGCAATAATTGCTTCATGGCATTAAATCTCCACTCAATACTTGGAGCTGGTTCTTGCTCTAAGAAATTACTTTGCATTGCCCAAACGTAATTTTCAGATTCTGTTTTATCTCTTTCGTTATAACTTCTTTCCGTTTGGTTTAAGTATTCTATTTTAGCTCTTTCTAATTCACCTTGTGTAAATCCAAATTTCTTAACTCTTTCATTCTCTTCTATTAAAACTTTTAGTGCATCTAATTGTTTATCTTGAGAAACCATAGCAAAAGACTGAAAAGCTTCTTTTGTTCTAGCCCAAGTTCCTCCATGATAAGTATATCCATATGTAAAAGGAGGTGTTGCTGAATTTTGTTTTTCTTCTAATCTATTATTCAACATGGTCGTAAATAAACCTTCTATTAAATCGTCTCTATAATCCTTAACTGTAACTGTTTTTTTAGGCTCACTGTAATCCTTATATAACAATTGAACTTGTGTAAAAGCAGCTTCTTTATCACTTTCTACTGCAACAAATGTTTCTTTGTGATTAGGAACTTCAAAAACTTTACGTGGCTTTTCGTTTTTTGGGTTTTGTATCCTGAAAAATGCTCTTTGATTTTTTTCTCCATTTCAACAACATCAACATCACCAACAACAACTACACTCATTAAATTTGGTCGATACCAATCTTTGTAAAAACTTGTTAATTTATCATAAGTAAAGTTTTCAAGAATTTCTTTTTGACCAATAGGAAGTCTTTTCGCATATTGTGAATTATACATCATTTTTGGCATGTATTGTCCCAGCATTCTTTTATCAGCTCCTAATCCTAAACGATATTCTTCTAAAACCACTCCTCTTTCTTTATCAATTTCTTCAGGGGTTAAAGTTGTATTAAAAGCCCAGTCTTCAATAATTTGAAAACCTTTTTCTACTTTTTCTTTGTCATCTGATGGAATAGGTAAAAAATAAACTGTTTCATCAAAACTTGTATATGCATTTAGATGTTGTCCAAATTTAACTCCAATACTTTGAAGGTAGTCAACTAATTTGTTTTTTGGAAAACGTTTTGTTCCATTAAAACACATGTGTTCCATAAAGTGAGCCAAACCTTGTTGCTCATCTGTTTCAAGAATAGATCCAGCATTAATCATTAGTCTTAAAACTAATTTGTTTTCTGGTTTGTTGTTCTTTTTAATGTAATACGTTAATCCGTTTTTCAGCTTACCTGTTTTCACTGAAGGATCCATTGGAATAGGACTGTCCATTTTTAATTCTTGTGCAACAAAAAAAGCTGGTGTTGCAAGCAGAAAGAAAAAGAATTTTTTAAAGTTCTTCATTTTAGTTATATTTTTTTCAAATCTAAAGGATAACTAAAAAAAGAACAAATTATTTTAAATAAATTAACTTTTTCTTACAAAATTATAGATTCAAAATTTGCTGTTATAAATTGTTGTGTTGCTGTGGTTCCATCTACATAGACAATCATAACATATAATTCTGGATGCTTTTCAAGAAATTTTTTACTTTCTTCAAGGCTCATTACCATAAATGCCGTTGCATAACCATCGGCCATTTTGCAAGTAGGAGCTAAAACGGTTGTACTTAAAATATTGCTTCTTTGTGGCTTACCTGTTTTTGGATTAATTGTATGAACAAATTTTTCTCCTGTAATTGAATCAATTGTAACTTTTCTATAATTTCCAGAAGTTGCCATTCCAAGATTTTTAATTTAATGGTAGCAATTAATTTTCGTTCATCTTGTGTTTGTAGTGGATCATCAATACCAACTATCCATTCTTTTTTATTAATTGTATTTTTCCCAAATGCGAAAAGTTCACCTCCTATTTCTACAATTGCAGTTTGAATTCCTTTTGCTTGTATAAAATTACTTACTACATCTACAGAATAACCTTGCGCAATGGCATTAAAATCAAAATAAGTTGCCTTATATTTTTTAGAAATAGTGTTATTTGGATTCAACTTTACTTTGTCAAAGCCTACAAATTGAAGTAAACTATCTATTTGTATTTGAGTAACATCTTTTCTTTCATGATCTGGACCAAAGCCATAAGCATTTACTAAAACTCCAATTGTAGGATCGAATAACCCATTTGTTTCCGTATAAATTATATCTGAAGCTTTAAAGGTTTCGATAAAAAATGGATCTACTATTACAGTTGAATCTCCTGTGTTAATTTTTGAAATTTGTGAATCTTTTCTATATGTTGATAATGATAAATCAAAAGCTAGCAACAAAGAGTCAATTTGAGCTTTGGTAACCATTTCTTCATTAGCAATATACTTAATACTATAAGTACTACCTTGTGCTTCACCTTGTATTGTGTAAAAGGCATCAACTTTTTCTTTTTTACAAGAAATTAGTGTAATTAGCACAAGTAAAAAACTATAAAAGTGTTTTGTATCCATTATAATTTATTACATAATCTGAGTTTTTATATACTGGTTTTTCAAAATCTTCAGCGTTTGCAAT
The DNA here is from genome assembly GCA_012032075.1 of Flavobacterium sp. GTDB lineage: Bacteria > Bacteroidota > Bacteroidia > Flavobacteriales > Flavobacteriaceae > Flavobacterium. The sequence goes on along the minus strand of JAAURU010000203.1, from coordinate 3,534 downwards.
ACCCACACCAGCAAAAAGTACTTTTGCATTTTTGGCTTTTGCATGACTGATAAAGGTCTCTACAAATAAAATATTTGGCAAATCAGGATTAATAGGATATGGAACTGCTTGAACCATTACAAAATGCAGCGTGTTTGTCTTTTTATCTACACAAACAAATTGAGGATGTTTTTTTAACTGGCTATTAATAGCAATAAATTCAAAACCACTAGATTCTAAATCTCTGCCAACATGATTCATAGCAATTTGATGCAAATCTTGTTCTGAAAGTTCTTCCATACTTCAAAATTACACAATTAGTATTATAAAATTAAAAACCGTTCTAAATAATAGAACGGTTTTGTATTTATTTTATATTATCCTCCAAAATCGTCAAATCTAATATTATCTGGATCTAGTCCAAAATCCTCACCCATTTTTTGAACAGCTTTATTCATCATTGGTGGCCCACAGAAATACAATTCAATATCTTCTGGATCTTCATGTTTAGACAAATAATTGTCAATTACCACATTATGAATAAATCCTACGAATCCATCTCCTTCTCCATTTAAAGATTCTTTAACCTTCCAATTATCTTCTGGCAATGGTTCCGAAAGAGCCATATAGAATCTAAAATTAGGGAAATCTTTCTCTAAAGCTCTAAAATGATCTACATAAAATAATTCTCTTTTAGAACGTCCTCCATACCAATAAGTAACTTTTCTTCCTGTTTTTACTGTGCGAAATAAATGATATAAGTGAGAACGCATTGGTGCCATACCAGCTCCACCACCTACATATAACATTTCTGCATCTGACTCATTTATGAAAAATTCTCCGTAAGGACCAGAAACTACTACAGGATTACCTGCTTTTCTAGAAAAATGTAAGACGATGCAATACCTGGGTTAACTTTTGCCCAACCATTTATATTTCTATCCCATGGTGGAGTAGCCACACGCACGTTTAACATTATTTTTCTTCCTTCAGCTGGGTAAGAAGCCATTGAATAAGCTCTTTCAACTAATTCATCATTTTTCATGACTAATGGCCATAAATTAAATTTATCCCATTCGGCTTTAAACTTATCTGGTTCACCTGGATGTTCTTCTGGATGTGCAGTGATATCAATATCTGAATACTTTATTTCGCATTTAGGAATTTCAATTTGAATATATCCTCCAGCTTCATAATGCATATCATCAGGTAGTTCTACAATAAACTCTTTTATAAATGACGCAACATTATAGTTAGAATATACTTTAGCTTCAAATTTTTTGATACCAAAAACTTCTTCAGGAACTTCAATTACCATGTTGTTTTTAACTTTAACTTGGCAACCTAACCTCCATCCATCTGCTAATTCTTTTCTACTAAAATGAGGAATTTCAGTAGGTAAAGCTTCTCCACCACCATCTTTAACAATACATTTACACTGAATACAAGTTCCACCACCTCCACAAGCAGATGGTAAGAATATTTTACTTGAACCTAAAGTCGAAAGCAATGTACTCCCTGAACTTACTTCAATTTCACTTTCTCCATTAATTTTAATTTTTACTGGTCCAGATGGAACTAATTTTGCTTTTGCAAACAAAATAATTGCAACTAAGATCAATAATAAAACTAAAAATGCTACTACTGTTGTACTGACTAATCCACCAGTTGTTACTTCTAAAGCTATCATATTAATTTTGTGCTATTTTAGTTAGTGAATCCTTTACTGTTTCAACAGAAGTAGAATCTATAGGTTCTTGTACAGGAACTTCTTCTTTAGTTTCTGGCTTTGCATTGTCAACTATTTCTTTTTTAGCAGCATCACTACCACCAGTTAACATACCTCCAAAAGACATAAAACCAATAGCCATAAGTCCAGTTAAAATAAAAGTCATTCCTAGTCCTCTAAAAGCTTCAGGAATATTTGAATATCTTATTTTTTCTCGAATAGCAGCTATAGCCAAAATTGCTAAGAACCAACCAATTCCAGAACCTAATCCATAAACAGTAGCTTGTGTTATGTTTGCAAACTCTTTTTGTTGCATAAATAAAGAACCTCCTAATATTGCACAATTTACAGCTATTAAAGGAAGGAAAATCCCAAGCGAGTTATATAATGCTGGTGCAAATTTTTCAACTATCATTTCAACTAGTTGCACCATTGTTGCTACAGTTGCGATAAACAAAATAAATGTTAAAAAACTCAAGTCATACTCAGCATATTCTTCCCCTAACCAAGATAAAGCACCAGGTCTAAGCAAATATTGATCTAACAAATAATTTAATGGTACTGTTATTATTTGAACAAAAATAACAGCAATTCCTAAACCAACAGCTGTAGATACTTTTTTAGATACGGCAAGATATGAACACATACCTAAAAAAGTTGCAAAAATCATATTTTCAATAAATATGGATTTTAAAAATAGTTGTAATAATTCCATTTCTTAGTTAGTTTCGATTAAACTTTTATTTCTTGAACGTTGAAAACCAATAATTAATCCTAAAGTAATTAATGCCATAGGAGCTAACAACATGAATCCGTTATTTCATAACCTAAAGCATATAACTGTTTTTCTACTGAATTACCTAAAATCTCAAACCCAAATAATTTTCCAGAACCTAATAATTCTCTAAAAAATCCAACTACAATTAATATTAATCCATAACCTGCTCCATTTCCAACACCATCTAAAAAAGATTTCCAAGGTGTGTTTCCAAGTGCAAAAGCTTCAAATCGTCCCATAATTATACAGTTTGTAATTATTAGTCCAACAAAAACCGATAATTTTTTTGCCAAATCTGGAACGTATGCTTTTAAGGTTAAATCTACAATAATTACAAGTGTAGCGGCAACTACAAGTTGTGTTATAATACGAATTGAGTTTGGTATAATATTTCTCATTAAAGAGACAACAACATTTCCCATAGCTGTAACAAAGGTAACTGATAGTGCCATAATAACAGCGGCTTTTAACTCTGCAGTAATTGCTAAAGCAGAACAAATACCCAAAACTTGAACAGTAATTGGATTATTATCAAACAAAGGATCTTTTAAAAGTCCTACATTTTTTTTTGAGAATAAAGGCTCATTCTGTGAATTTTTTGTAGTAGCCATAATTTATTTTTTTAAGGTTTCTAGATAAGGTAGGTATAATTTAATTCCAGAATTTAACATTGCTCCTACACCATTTCCTGTGATTGTAGCTCCAGAAATTGCATCTACTTGGTTATCTGTTTTATCTGAATTACTTGGATCTCCATTTGACTTGGAAATTTCAACTGATTTATAGTTACCTTCAGTATCAAATAGCATTTCTCCCTTGAAATCGTCTTTAAAAAAAGATTCGGTTATATTTGCTCCTAAACCAGGAGTTTCTCCTTTATGATCAAAAAACACACCATTAATTGATTTTAAATCATCATTTAGTGCTACATAGCCCCAAATAGCATCCCATAAACCATTACCTCTAACTGGCAAAATATATAATGTTTTACCTTCTTTTTCACCAATAAACAATGGAAGTTTTTGAACTTTACCTTCTTTTAGCAGCA
>JAAURU010000202.1 GCA_012032075.1 Flavobacterium sp. | reverse complement strand
AATTGGAGGTTTAGCAGCTATTCATCAATTTATAGCAATTGGTGAGCATGCTATGGTTCTGGTGGTTCATTAGTTCGAAAAGACGTTCCACCTTACACTAAAGCAGCTAAAGAACCTTTGTCTTATGTAGGAATAAATTCGGTAGGATTAAGAAGAAGAGGTTTTACAACCGAAAAAATAAGAGAGATTCAAGATATTTATAGAATTTTGTACCAAAAGAACTTCAATACAACGCAAGCATTAAGTATTATTGAAGCTGAAATGGAAGCTACTCCAGAAAGAGATGATATTATTCAATTTATAAGAAACTCTTCACGTGGAATTATGAAAGGATATTCAAGTAGTACAATTTAACTTAAAAAATAAAAAATAAATCAAATTATAAATAATGGCAAGTACTTCAGATATTAGAAACGGACTATGTATTAAATACAATCACGATATTTATAAAATTATCGAATTTTTGCATGTTAAACCTGGAAAAGGACCAGCTTTTGTAAGAACTAAATTAAAATCTTTAACTAATGGAAAAGTATTAGATAATACTTTTTCAGCAGGACATAAAATTGATGTGGTAAGAGTGGAAACACATACTTTTCAGTATTTATATGCAGAAGGTGATAGCTTTCACTTTATGAACAATGAAACCTTTGAACAAATTACATTAAATAGAGATGTATTAGATGCACCAGATTTATTAAAAGAAGGTGAAAATGTAATGATTCAAATTAATACTGAAACCGATTTACCGCTCTCAGTAGATATGGCAGCTTCAGTCATTTTAGAGGTAACTTACACAGAACCAGGTGTGAAAGGTAATACAGCTACAAATGCAACTAAACCAGCAACTGTTGAAACGGGTGCTTCTGTAAACGTACCTTTATTTATTAATGAAGGAGATAAATTAAATTGATACAGCAACAGGAAAATACATGGAACGTGTATAAATAAAGTAAATAATAATTAGTGATTAGTAAAAAGTGACTAGCTTTCTAATTACTAATTACTAATCACTATTACTCTCACTACTTAAATGAAATTCAATAAAGCTCATAATTTAAAAGATATTGCTTCTATTATTAATGCTAAATACATTGGTAAAGATGATTTTCCTGTTCTAGGAATGAATGAAATTCATGTGGTTAAAGCAGGTGATATAGTTTTTGTAGATCATCCAAAATATTATGACAAAGCTTTAGAATCTGCGGCTACAATAGTTTTAATTAACAAAGAAGTTGTTTGTCCAGAGGGCAAAGCATTATTAATTTCTGATGATCCTTTTCGTGATTTTAATAAATTATCTCTGTATTTTAAACCTTTTCAAGCTTCAAATGTTGCAATGTCAAATTCCGTTTCAGTTGGAGAAGGAACGGTAATTCAGCCCAATTGTTTCATAGGTAATAATGTACAAATTGGTAAAAACTGTATTATTCATTCAAATGTTTCTATTTACGATAATACAATCATTGGTAACAATGTAATTATTCATGCTGGAACCATTTTGGGAGCAGATGCTTTTTATTATAAAAAACGTCCAGAAGGTTTTGACCAATTACTGTCATGTGGTAGAGTTGTAGTTCAAGATAATGTTGGAATAGGTGCTTTATGTACTATTGATAAAGGTGTTACAGGAGATACAACCATTGGAGAAGGGACAAAAATTGACAATCAAGTTCACGTAGGACACGATACTGTAATTGGAAAAAAATGTCTAATTGCTGCACAAACTGGAATTGCTGGTTGTGTAATTGTAGAAGATGAGGTTACGCTTTGGGGTCAAGTAGGAACTACTAGTGGTATAACAATTGGTTCAAAAGCTGTAGTTATGGGACAAACGGGTGTTACCAAATCGATTGAAGGAGGAAAAACTTATTTTGGTACACCTATTGAAGAATCTCGTGAAAAATTAAAGCAGTTAGCTAATATTAAAAAAATACCTCTAATACTTGATAAATTAAAAGAAAATGACAAATAAAGAGCTTATTCAGAAATTTTATCTTGAAGATGGAATTAGAAATGTAGAATTATTAAAAACTTTTTTACAAGATGACATCGTTTTAGAGTGGAGTAGTTCAGATGGTTTACTATTGCTTCAAAAAGAGGCAATTTTAAAAATAGCTGAAGAATTACAACAAAATTACAACAGCTCACATATTGAGATTACTCATTTGATTGAAGAAGGTAATGAAGTTGTAGTGAAATACAATCAAAAGGTAACAACAATTGAAAATCCAAAAGAGTTAATGTTTATTGCTCGATTTATTGTTATTTGGGAATTTAAAGACGGTAAATTAATAAAAGGTTATCAAATAAGTCAACCTGCATAATTTTAGAAAAATAAACTTAAAAAATTCCTGTTTTTTTAACAAAAAACTTACTTTTGCAACACAATTAAAAATAATATAATAATCATATCATGAGTGTTTTAGTAAATAAAGATTCAAAAATAATAGTTCAAGGCTTTACAGGAAGTGAAGGTACTTTTCACGCTTCTCAAATGATTGAATACGGTACAAATGTTGTAGGTGGTGTAACTCCAGGAAAAGGAGGTACAACACATTTAGATCGTCCAGTTTTTAATACAGTAAAAGATGCTGTTGATCAAGCAGGTGCAGATACTTCAATTTTATTTGTTCCACCAGCATTTGCTGCAGATGCTATTATGGAAGCTGCCGATGCAGGAATTAAAGTAATTATATGTATTACTGAAGGAATTCCAGTTGCTGATATGATTAAAGCTTATGCTTACATACAATCTAGAGATTGTCGTTTAGTAGGACCTAACTGTCCAGGTGTAATTACTCCAGGTGAGGCAAAAGTAGGTATTATGCCAGGTTTTGTTTTCAAAAAAGGAATTGTAGGTATTGTTTCTAAATCAGGAACATTAACTTATGAAGCTGCTGACCAAGTGGTAAAACAAGGCTTAGGAATTACAACTGCAATCGGAATTGGTGGAGATCCAATTATTGGAACCACTACAAAAGAAGCGGTTGAATTATTAATGAATGATCCAGAAACTAAAATCATCATCATGATTGGTGAAATAGGTGGCCAATTAGAAGCTGATGCTGCAAGATGGGTAAAAGCTGATGGTAACCGTAAACCAGTTGTTGGATTTATTGCTGGTGAAACAGCTCCTAAAGGAAGAACAATGGGTCATGCTGGTGCAATCGTTGGTGGAGCAGATGATACTGCTGAAGCTAAAAAACGTATCATGAGAGAATGTGGTATTCACGTTGTAGATTCTCCTGCTGAAATAGGTAAAAAAGTAAAAGAAGTTTTAGGATAGTATTTCTTAAAATAAACATATTTATATTACAAAAGCTCCAATCATCACATTAGATTGGAGCTTTTTAGTTACATAAACCAGTTTTAAATTAGGGTTTTATATAGATTAAAAATTTTTGCATTGAAATTGTTAAATAATGTATGTAACTAAGTTTTACTTTTTAATAAATTTAATAAATCCAGATTTATCCTCTAAATCTGTAAACTGAAGTAAGTAGATTCCAGTATTCAATATTTGTACATTTACTGAACTCGTATTTTTTTGTCGTGTAATTAATTTTCCATCAACACTATAAATACTCAAGTCTTTCACTTCTTTTTCTAATTTTAAAATATCTTTTACTGGATTTTCTACTAATTTTATTACTGAATTTGTATTTTCAAAACCAGCAGTATTTAATAATGATGGTTTTTCCCATACAGCCCAATCTGTTCCAGAAGCAGCTAAAGCCCAATCTGTTCCTGAAGGTGACCATGAACCAGAACCAATTTTCATTGCAACTCTATTATCAATTGTTGCAGCATACAAATTCTGTTGCGTAATATTTATATTTAAAGCACTTGTACTACTTAGATTATTTCTTTTTCTAATTGCCATTAAATTAGTTATTGCAGTTTTTAATGGTGCACCATAATCAAAAAAGTGATCCCAAAAAACCATAGGAACTCCTGGATGTGTTAAAATATAAGCATATCCTTTTTCTAAATGTTGCGTTGGGAAAACCCAATGCGCTTGATTAGGAAAAGAACCAGTGTCGTGATTGTCTAATATGGTAACAGCTTTACTTGACCACCAACCAATTAATCCTGATGCATTTCCATTATTATCTCTTAAGTAGCTTAGATTGTTGTCATTAAATGCATTTTGTAAAGCGTTTTTTGTAGCAAAATCAAATGCACTAGAATTAGCATCTGGACTTCCATCTTTTGTAAGGTCTAACCAGTTTGTAATACGTTGTCTGTCTCCTTCTAATAGTTCTCCTACAGAAAAGTATGGATTTGTAGCAGTATTATATTCTTTAATATATTTAGGATCATATCCATGTACAAAATCATATCTCCAACCATCAAAACCAACAGTATTTTTTAACCAATTCATCCAATCTTTAATACCATTTCTTACAGCAACATTAGTATGATCTAAATCCCTTCCAGCACCAAATCCACCTGTTTCGTTTGGGCTTTTTTAAATTAAAAAGCTGCTGGATTAAAATCGGGAGCTCCAGTTCCACAATTACAGTCATCATTATTTACAATTGAATAAAGTTGATTGGGTGCTCCCCAAGAAGGTGTGGAAAAATCTATTGGTGTAGTAGCACCACCTCTATGATTAATAACAATGTCGGCAAGAACTTTTATGTTTTTTGAATGTAAATTGGTAATTAATGTTGTTAATTGTGTTTGAGTACCATATTTGTTATTCAAATCATACCATATTGTTGGAATATAACCAGGATTATCAGCAGTTTTACTTGGAGGTGGTAGCCATATTGCTTTAAAACCAGCAGTTTCTAATTCAGTAGCTTTTGAGTTCACTACATTATACCATCCATTTGTGTTTTGCCATGAAACCCAGTTGAATCCTTGAAGCATAACATCTGTACTTTGAGCGACTAATTTATTTAAAGACAAGAGTATTGTTCCAATAATAATTAATTTTTTCATAATTTTTTGTTTGTTTTAAATTTGCTTGTTTGCAAAAATAGACAATATGAAAAGTTTAAAAAAACTGGAATACTAACTGTAAATGAGATATTTAAACTATAACGTTATAGTTTATAGTTTTATTTGAAATGTAGTAAATTTAACAAGATTATAATATAATCTCATTATTGTAACAAGAAAAAGTAACAGACCTAGTAATTGAAATAAATATTAGAAAGGTTCATTATATACATTTCCAAAACAAAACAGTCTCAATTATAGTAATTAAGGCTGTTTTTTATATCATTAAAGAAATTATTACTTCTTCTCAATCCATTCTCTTGCGTTTACAAAAGCTTCAATCCAAGGAGACACTTTATCGTTTCTGTCTTTTGGATAATGTGCCCAGTTCCAAGGGAAAGTCGAACGTTCAATATGTGGCATCATCACTAAATGTCTTCCTGTTGTATCACACATCATAGCTGTGTTAAAGTCAGAACCATTTGGATTGGCTGGGTAACTTTCGTAACCATATTTGGCAACAATATTGTATTTGTCTTCACTATATGGTAAGTTGAATTTTCCCTCTCCATGAGAAATCCAAACGCCTAAAGTACTTCCTGCTAAGGTTTTTAACATTACCGAATTGTTCTCTTGTATCGTTACCGAAGTGAAGCCACTTTCGTGTTTGTGAGATTCATTATGCAGCATTTTTCCATGTACTTCATGGTCTGGATTGATTAATTCCAATTCCATCATCAACTGGCAACCGTTACAAATTCCAACCGATAAGGTGTCTTCTCTTTTGAAAAAGTTTTTCAAAGCAGTGTTGGCTTTTTCGTTGTATAAAAAGGCTCCAGCCCAACCTTTAGCACTTCCTAATACATCCGAATTTGAAAATCCTCCAACAGCTCCAATGAACTGAATGTCTTCCAATGTTTCACGACCCGAAATCAAATCGGTCATGTGCACGTCTTTTACATCAAACCAGCTAAATACATCGCATTTGCCATTTCACGCTCTGAATTACTTCCTTTTTCACGAATAATGGCTGCTTTTGGTCTAGTTTCGCTCGAAGTGACAGGAGCTAATCCTGTGAAGTGCGTTGGGAATGTATATAACAAAGGTTGGTAAGCGAAATTTTCAAAACGCTCTAACGATTTTCCGTTTTTGGTTTGTTTTTGGTCGAGTAGGAAAGAGGTTTCGAACCACTGTTCTCTATAACTTCGAATGTCCAAATTCCAAATTTCAAATTCCAAACTAGGAGAATTAGTAACATTTCCTAATTTGAATAGTTCAATACCTTCAAATGCTTTTTCGAAACTAGTATCGTCTTTAGCTTGTAAAACAACTGCAATATTTTCTGCAAAAAGGATTTTTACTAAGTCTTCTTCGGTAAAAGAACTAAAATCTAATGTAGCACCAACATTTACATCGGCAAAACACATTTCTAGTAAAGTTATGATTAAACCTCCACTTCCAATATCGTGTCCAGCAACAATTAAATCTGATTTTATAGCTTCTTGAATGGTATTAAATGCTTTTTTGAAGAAAGTAGAATCTTTGATTGTTGGTGTTTTTGTACCAATTTTATTTTGAGTTTGAGCAAATGAACTGCCACCCAATTTGAATTCATCTTGAGATAAATTAATATAGTACACTGAACCTCTGTCTTTTTGGAAAACAGGTTCGACTACTTTAGTAATATCATTACAATTTCCTGCAGCAGAAATGATTACCGTTCCAGGAGAAATAACTTCCTCATTTGGATATTTTTGCTTCATAGAAAGCGAATCTTTCCCTGTTGGGATATTGATTCCTAATTCGATTGCAAATTCCGAACAAGCTTCTACCGCTTCGTACAAACGTGCGTCTTCTCCTTCATTTTTACAAGGCCACATCCAGTTGGCAGATAAGGAAAC